>JAJZQA010000308.1 GCA_021810985.1 Deltaproteobacteria bacterium | reverse complement strand
AATGCCGAAACCGGACCCGTAGGCGGTTGTTCCGGCGCAGATGGTTGTTACAAGTGCTGTTGAAGCAAACAGAATTGATCTATTACGAACAAGCGGCATATATTCTCCTGTCATCCAATGAGTGGAATATCGCGGGCCGAATGGGCTAGCTTTGTAACTGTGAAAAATAGCAGTAAATGTTGCGGCCGTTTTGCTTGGAGCTGTACATGGCGCTGTCGGCTGCCTTCAGCAATGGCTCGGCTGAATCTGCGTCTTCCGGAAAGACACTGATGCCGATACTGACGCCAATGTGACACTCCTGCCCCTGGATGATAAAGGGTTTGTTCAGGGCGGCAATGATCTTGGCCGAGACAATGGCATTATCGGAGGGGTCCATAATTCTGGACAGAATCACGGCAAACTCGTCGCCCCCCATACGGGCCACGGTATCGGCATTGCGCAGGCACTCCTGCAATCGTGTTGAAACCTCACTGAGCAGCGTGTCACCGGCATCATGACCCAGGGTATCGTTGACCTGTTTGAAACGGTCCAGATCCAGAAAGAGCAGTGAAAACTGTTCTTTATATCTTTTGCAGTGAGAAAGTATGCATGTCAGGCGATCAAAGAAGAGTCTACGGTTGGGAAGTCCGGTGAGTGCGTCAAAGTTGGCCAGATATTCCAGCCGCTCATGGGCAAGCCGGCGCTCACTGATATCACGGAATATGATCTGTACGGCAGGCTTGCCCTGATAGGTGAACGGAACACCTGACACTTCCACATCGACTTCACTGCCGTCCAGACAGATGAACTTCCCTTCTTTCCAGGGTGCGGTTGAAGCATTGCTCTCAATCATTTCCATCAGAGTCCTGAATACGTCACTGAATTCCGGATGAACAAAATCCAGCATTTTCCGTCCCAACAATTCTTCCGGAACGTGAGACTTCAAAAGCGCCGCTCCGGCAGGATTTATGAAAACCAGCCCGTCGCTCGCGTGGATGACGATACCATCCGGAGAAAGATCCACCAGCCGGCGATAACGTTCCTCGCTCTGCATGATGGCGGTAAACATCTGCTCCCGCTCCTGAATCATGAGCCGTTTTTGCAGCGCCTTCTCGATAACGATCGGAAGGAGTTCAAGATAGCCCAGGTCCACATCTTTGACGATGTAATCGGTGGCGCCCAGCTTCATCGCCTCGACAGCGGTTATTTCATTCCCTTTTCCGGTCACCATGATTACCGGAGGCGCATCCGCCTGGCCGGCCAGTGTCCTGATCACCTCAAGCCCCTCACAAACCGGCATATTGTGGTCGGTCAGCACCAGATCATAGGCGCCATCCGCCAGCATGTCCAGCCCCACCCTGCCATTCTCGGCCAGATCCACTGCATAGCCCTGCCTCCGCAGGCTTTTTTGCAGCAAACGGGCAAGCCCGGGATCATCTTCCATGTACAATATGCGATATGAGCGCTCTTCAGCCACCGAAGCTCTCCTTCTCCACCGATTTATGTTTGGTAAGCGGACATCAAGTAACTATCAGCTCCGCAAAGAACCGTCCCGGTAGAACGGCAGCTCGCAGACGACCGCTTCCATGCCGACCCGCTCGTGGCGAATCGTGAAGGGAGTTCCGATCACGGTCAGTTCGGGTTTGACGAAACCGATGCCGATGCCGCAGCCCAGCATGGGGGAGAAGACACCGCTGGTCACGCTGCCGACCGTTTCGCCGGCAAAGCAGATCTCGTAATGGTGGCGCGGTGAGCGACGGCTGGAAACCTGGAAAGCCACCTTTTTGCGCCTGATCCCCTGCTCTTTCTGGCTCAACAGGGCCTGCTTGCCGACAAAGATCTTGTCGAAATTGACAAAAGCCTCCAGGCCAGCCTCCAGTGGCGTGGTTGTCTCGTCGATATCGCTGCCATACAACGAATACCCGACCTCCAGGCGCAGCACATCCCGCGCACCCAGTCCGGCCGGTTTGACGCGCTGATCCTGCAGCAGCAGATCCCACAGCTGACAGACCTTTTCGACCGGGAGGAAGATCTCGTAGCCCAGTTCACCAGTATAGCCGGTCCGGCTGACGATCGCCTCCACCCCCAGGATATCCATGGTGATGAACTTGAAATAGGGAATTGAGGCGATCTTTTCGCCAAAAGCCGCCAGCATGACGTCGCGGGCCAGCGGTCCCTGCAGATCCAGCTTGCCGGTACGGTCGGTGATGTTGGTGAACGAGCCGCCCCGCAACCGGCTGTTGATAACGGCAAAATCATTGTCGGCCGTGGCGGCGTTGACCACCACCATGACCTTGTCCTCCGCCAGGCGGAAAACGATCAGGTCGTCGATGATGCCCCCCTGATCGTTCAGCAGAAATCCGTAACGCGAACGGCCGAGCGGGATCGTCGTGACCGAGAAGCTGAAGACATCCTCCAGCCCGCCCGCCTCGAAATCACCCTGAAAGATGAATTCACCCATGTGGCAGATATCGAATAGCGCCGCCTTCTGCCGGCACCAGGCGTGCTCGGCGATGATGCCCTCGTACTGGATCGGCATATCCCACCCCCCGAAGGGCGCTATCAGGGCTTTCAGATCACGGTGCCGGCTGTTGAGCGCAGTTGTCTTTGTTTGTTCATCCATGGCGGATTCCCCCGGTTTGATTTAATGATGGTGCGGAGAAGAGCTGCGGATCTTTTTCGTACTGTGGCGGGATTTTTTTCCGGTTAGGCCGGCGATCGAAAGCACATCCGCCAGCTGCATCTTCCAGAGCCCCTCTTCATGGGTCAATTTGAACTCACGGGTGCTTGAATCGGAAGAGATCATGGTTCCCTCCAGCCCGACCGTCGCGTAGACGGTGGCCTCGCTCTGCTTTTCATGCAGAACCTTGAAGTTTTCCAGCTTCTGCCAGCAGCAGGCCGGCCGGACAGTGCTGTCAGCCATCTTATTGACAAAGGCTTCACGGGATGTTCTGCCGCGATGGGCCAGGCGATCGAAAAGCTGTTCATAGCGCCCCGCGCGCCACAGATCGAGCGTCTCCGACATGGATTGCTCCAGCACGGAAGCGGATTCAGCGGCAAAAGCAGAGAAGGCGGTCGCCAGGGTTAGAAACAGGACACTAACGATCAGGATCTTGAAACGGAGAGCCAGCATCGTTCCACCTCCATTTTTTTGTTGCATCCTAGTGCAAATGCGACTGCTGTGCAACTTCAAATGCCGTTATATCAACGTAAATTCTGCCGCTTGATTAATGAATCAAATCCAGTAGAATAAAGTAGCCTGATTTGTGCGGGGAGGTTGCCATGCTGCGCCAGGGAGACAAATTGCGGAGGATTATCGATCTGGGATTTGAAATAGCCCAGATCAAGGATATCGATCTGCTGCTGGAAAAAATCCTGAACGAGGCGCGCGCGTTCACCAACTGCGACGC
>JAJZQA010000307.1 GCA_021810985.1 Deltaproteobacteria bacterium | reverse complement strand
ACGGGAGCGCACCGAACAGCAGCTTTCACAATCGAGCGAGGAACTGAGCGATCTTTATGACAATGCACCCTGCGGCTATCACTCGCTGGACAGGGAAGGTGTGTTTGCCCGCATCAACGATACGGAACTCAGGTGGCTGGGGTATGCGCGGGACGAGGTTATCGGAAAAATGAAGTTTACCGACCTGTTGACGCCGGCCGGCCGGCAGACCTTCGAGGAGACCTTCCCGTTGCTCAAGAAGAATGGTCAGGTTACGGATATCGAGCAGGAGCTGGTCCGCAAGGACGGCTCGATCCTGCCGGTTCTGCTGAGCGCAACCGCCATACGCGACGACGAGGGCTGCTATCTCATGAGCAGATCGACCATGTTCGATATCTCCGAACGCAAGGAGCTGGAGAGGAAAAACCGCCAGAAGGACCGCATCATGATGCAGCAGAGCCGCCAGGCGGCCATGGGCGAGATGATCGGCAATATCGCCCATCAGTGGCGCCAGCCGTTGAACGTGCTGGGGCTCACCATCCAGCGGGTGCAGTTGTTCCACGATATGGGCAAATTCGACAAGGAATTCCTTGCCGAAAGCACCGCAGAGGCCATGAGGGTCATCAATCACATGTCGCAAACCATCGATGATTTCAGAAACTTCTTCAGCCCGAACAAGGAAAAGGAAAGCTTCGCGGTCAACGAGGCGCTGGGAAAGGCCTTGTCACTGGTTGACATGAACCTCGATGACCGGCAGATCCGGATCGACGTGGACGCCCTCGATACCCCGATCATCCATGGCTACCGGAACGAATACTCCCAGGTGCTCATCAACATCCTGATGAACTCAAAGGATGCGTTTCTGGAGCGGAGGATTGCCGATCCCCGGGTGTTGATCAGGATATTCAGGGAAGACGGCAGATCGGTCGTGACCATGGCGGACAATGCCGGCGGCATTGCCGAGGATATCATCGGCAAGATCTTCGATCCGTACTTTACCACCAAGGGGCCGCAGAAGGGAACCGGCGTCGGTCTTTTCATGTCGAAGACGATCATAGAAAAGAACATGAACGGCAGGCTTACCGTTCGCAACACCGTTGATGGCGCCGAATTCAGGGTCGAGGTCTGACCGCGCCGGCCATGTCGCCGGGCCTCTTTGAATTACATTGATTTTTTAGTCTGTTGGGCTATAGTGGGCTGCCTTCTTTGCCGTGATGGCCATTGGGCTTTGCGCGGCGGCCATAATCGACTTTCCCAGGATATTCCACCATGACCACACCGTGGGCCCGTCTCTTTGGCGACAAAGCGAATCGCAAGTCCGACGAGATCTCCACCATCGATCTCCTGTCGCGCGTTCCCCTGTTCGAGGTCCTGAACAGGCGCGAACTTGCCGCCGTGGAGCGGATTCTCCACCGCCGCCAGTATCAGCGGGGCGAGGTGATCTTCAGGCAGGGTGAGCGGGGCATGGGGATGTATATCGTGCAACAGGGCACGGTGGCCATCACCGCCGAACCGGAAAACCATGAACTGTTTGAGTTGCAGGATGGGGATTTCTTCGGTGAGGTCGCGCTCCTGGATGAGTCGCCCCGCTCGGCCACCGCGGTTGCAAAAACGGATTGCAGCGTGTTCGGGTTCTTCCAGCCCGACCTGTTCGGGCTGATTGCGCGTGATTCCAGGCTCGGCGTCAAGATCGTGCTCAGGGTCTCCCGGTTTGTCAGCCAGCGGCTCCGCCAGGCAAACGAGCGGGCCCTGGCCCTGTCGGCGGAACTGGATGCCCTGAAGCAGGCCGTTGCCCGCGAAGAAAGGTGAGGGCGGATGCTGGCTGGACAGACACGCCATAAGATACACCTGTTTGCCCTGTTTGCCGCTGTTTTTGCGTTGCTGGTCATCCTCTATGTGGGGCGTGTCGCCGAGATCATGATCGTTGCGGCGCTTTTGGCCTATATCCTCGATCCGGTGGTGACGCTCTTCGAGCAGAGGGGGCTCTCACGCGCCGCAGCCACGACCCTGATCATGCTCCTGATCACCCTGGTCGTGGTTGTCTTCTGGTACACCGTCATCCCCATCGCGATCGTCCAGTTCAAGGCCCTGCAGGCGGGAGCCGGGACTACGCCGGCCTCACAGGCGCTGGCCAGGCTGGAAAGCCAGATTCGGGGATTTACCGAATCCTTCGGCCTGGGCGCCGTCAACCTGACCGAGGAGCTCGGCAAGCTCAAACTCGCCCTCGTTCATCGGATTCCCAACTTCATCATCCATGATTCACCCACCCTGCTCATCGGCCTGGTCATGACTCCGTTCGTCATGTTCTTCCTCCTGAAGGACGCCCGCTCATTCAAGAAGTACTTCATCAGCCTGGTGCCTAACCGCTACTTCGAATTCACCCTGGACCTCCTGTACAAGATGGAGATCCAACTCGGCAACTACCTGCGCGGACAGTTCATCGACGCCGTGGTCTTCGGCCTGCTGGCGACCGCCGTCCTCTGGGCCCTCGATGTGCCCTATTTCGTCTTTATCGGCCTCTTTTCCGGGATCGCCAACCTGATTCCGTTCGTCGGACCCCTGGCCGGCGCCTCGGCGGCCCTGGTCGTCGTGGTCCTGGAACAGGGGGACATCGTCCGCGGCGCCTATGTGGCGCTGGCATTCGTGGTCCTCAAGCTCGTGGATGATTTCGTGATCCAGCCGCTTGCCGTGGGTAAACACGTGGATCTGCACCCCATGGTGGTGGCGCTGGCGATCCTGGTGGGCGGTCATCTCTTCGGGGTGCTCGGCATGCTGCTGGTCGTGCCGTTCCTGGGATTCCTCAAGGTCGTGCTGGAAGAGAGCATCGACACCTACCGGAGATACCGTTTCGATTGATAGAAACCAGAACCCGCCTCAGCCCGGGCGTTTCTGGCCATAGTCGCAATTGTACGCTGTCCACCCGACAGAGCCGGCATGGGAGTCATGGGCGGCGATTGACTCCGGCATTTCGCTCGCTCCGCCGTTGAGGCATCACGGGTTCAGGAGGGAAGGTTCAAGCCATGACCGATACCACCGACGACGATACAGCCTGGGACCGCCTTTGCAAGCAGTGCGGCCGCTGCTGCTTCGACAAGCTGGAGGACAGCAGGGGCAGGATCATCTACACCCGCACCGCGTGCCGTTACCTGGACATGGAGAGCCGCCGCTGCAAGATCTTCGAGCGTCGCTTCGAGATCAACCCACACTGCATAAAACTGACCCCCGAATTGGTCGAGATCCTGCACTGGCTCCCGTCCGACTGCGGCTATCGTCCGCCCCCTGAAAAATTCACCCGAAAAAGCAACCGCCCCCGCAGGAAGAAAAAAACCGAAAAAGGCATGTGAAAACCGAAATACATGGAATCCTCACCCTCTCGGGATCCGTTGGGCACGCTTTGCCAAATCTGCGAACC
>JAJZQA010000306.1 GCA_021810985.1 Deltaproteobacteria bacterium | reverse complement strand
AGGTTTTCGAAAAGGTTGGGAACTTGGTGCGCGTGGCGGACCGGGATGCCTGTATGGAGTGTGGCGCCTGCATGCGCAATTGTCCGGTCTCTGCTCTATGTGTCGATGCCGGGGTAGGTTGCGCGACAGGGCTTATTCATACCTGGCTCCGGGAAAAAAACCTTTCGAGCTCTTCCGACAATTGCTGTTGTTGAAACGATTTAAATCTCAGAATAAAATTAGCGTGTAAACCATAGTAACTATCTCGCGTTTTTAGGGACAACACAACAAAACCGAGAAGGAGTGTTCACTATGAGAAAATTACTGCTGAGTATCATGTTGGTTTTGAGTATTGCGCCTTTTGCACATGCATCGAACGTAGGAGTAAATGTCGGGATTAATATTGGAGGTCCTCCCCCCGTATATGTCCAGCCGCCGGTAGTTATTTCCGAACCACCGCTTTTTCTGTATCCGCCAAGGCTTGGTTTTCACGTAGCTGTCGGGGTGGGGTATGATCTGTTCTTTTCCGGAAACGTCTATTATTTGAACAAAGGTAATGTCTGGTATTCCTCTCCCTATTACAATGGCCCTTGGGTAAAATCTCACTATAAAAAAGTCCCCTACGGCATAAGGAAACATTCTTTCAAGCAAATTCACTATTATCGCGATGATTCTTACCGGAAGTACAAGGCTGGAAAGGCCCCTCATCACTACAAGCATTTCAAACCGAAATATCATAAACATTCTGCCGAAGGATACGGCAAGGGGGGCGGCCGGCATGGTGGTGACGACCGCGGTTACAACGATAGGGGTGGTAAGTATGATCGAGGCGGGAAATCCGATCATGATGGCAGAGGCCGTGGCCATAAATAAACTGCTTGTCTGAACGCGAACAGCTGGAAGGTGAAGTATTGCGTATTAGCCAGTAACGTTGGTCGGGGATGATTTCCGTTTCCGGATTTACAAAACACGTAGTTGACGAGCAGAGGGGGGCAGGCTGAAAGGCTGTCCCCCTTTTGCATTCGCTAAGATTTGATTCTTCAGACAGTAGCAAACCCTGTCAGGCAAGGAGAAACATCTTGGTAACGTTCACTAAAAGGCTAAACTCGTTTCCTGGTCAGCTATGCTATACTGACAGCAGGGTAACTCCTTTTCGCCATGGCAGAACGGATTGATTTTACTCTCATTCAGAGGACGCCACGTATGACCGCCTTCAAAGATAACTCATCTCCTGTTGACGATGTTCATCTCCTTGTTGCAACTCTTCCTGGTGAGTTGCAGGACACCTTACGAAAATTGCCTTTGGAGCAGTTACTTGAGGTCATTATGGATCTCGGGCGATTCGCGGAGGCGCGATTTCCTGAAAAAGTGGTCCGGTTGAGTGAAAAACCGGTAACGCACGATGATCTGTCACATGTTATAGCCCAGCTGGGTGAATTTACCGATGATAATCGGGCCGGTATAGAGAGGACTCTGCATCGGATCTCCGCAATCCGTAATCGGAAAGGTATAATCATCGGGTTGACGCTCCGTGCCGGTCGGGCAATTTTCGGCACCATCGAGCTGCTGCGCGATCTGATTGAGACCGGACAGAATCTTCTGATCCTGGGCCGCCCCGGAGTCGGAAAAACCACAAAACTCCGGGAGATTGCCCGTGTCCTGGCTGATGATTTCAATAAACGAGTCGTCGTGATTGATACTTCCAATGAAATCGCCGGTGACGGTGATATCCATCATCCGGGAATTGGTCATGCCCGCAGGATGCAGGTTCCATGTCCGGATCGTCAACATGCGGTTATGATTGAGGCGGTTGAGAATCATACGCCTGAAGTTATCATCGTTGATGAAATCGGGACCGAGGCGGAAGCTGCCGCAGCCCGAACTATCGCCGAACGGGGTGTACAACTCATCGGCACGGCGCATGGTAATACCCTGGAAAATCTGATTATGAACCCGGTCCTCTCAGACCTGGTTGGAGGTGTCCAGACCGTTACCCTTGGTGACGATGAGGCGCGACGCCGGGGTACCACCAAAACGGTGAGCGAGCGAAAATCTCCCCACACCTTTGATATTCTCGTCGAGATGGTTGATCGTCAGGAGGTGCTCGTCCATAAGGATACCGGTTCCGCGGTGGACAGTATATTGCGAGGGTATCTACCTCGCGGCGAGCTGCGTAAACAGTTGGCAGACGGGCAGATTCAGGTGGAAGCGGCTAAAAATGAACCGCCTTCTTCCCGAACGCCCAAGCCCCCAGTCGTGATTCCGAATAAACGCCGCCCTGATACCTCCGGACCAGTTCGCGTCTATCCTCATGGCGTGAATCGGGAGACCTTGGAGCGGGCGGGCAGGGAGCTGGATCTTGACCTGAAAATCGTTTCCCGTGTCGATTCAGCGGACTTGATTATTGCTCTCCGATCCCGAGCTGAGGATCTCGGACTGAAAAAAATTACCCGGCTTTCCGATGCGCCGTTACATTTCATTAAACGTAATACCACGGCGGAGATGCGGAGGCTGTTACAAAGAATTTTCAATCTCGTCCAGGGATTGGATGATGAAGAGATACGGGAAGCGGTCGAAGAGACGGAGCAGGCAGCACGTCTGGCCCTTGAGCAAGGTGTAGAAGTTGCCTTGATGCCCCGGCGTCCGGCACTGCGAAAGGTTCAGCATCGGTATCTTTCAAGTCTCGGACTCGTGGCACAGAGTACCGGAAGGGAACCTGACCGGCATCTGGTAATTTATCCGGTGGAAATAGACAAGCTATAATTCTCACGATCTGAAACGTTCTTTCGTTACCATGACAAGTACTGCTGTTAAGAGAATTGTCCCGAGAAGTAACAGAATGGAAACCAAAGCATTTTGCAGGAGAGCAGGATTGATCAGGAGCAAGAGAGCCAGACTCAGCATCATAAGACCGGAGAGCAGTTTGAGGACCCGGCCCTGCCACTCGCTCAGTTTTCTACTGCCCAGCGTTGCTACGAAAATGACAACTATGAGCGTGAGAGGAAGAATGTAGATCAGATTATAAAACGCCAAATAGGCATAATATTTTCCGGAAGAGAGTGCGTTGAGGGTAAGGACCCTGGTATAGACCATGGGGAATCCCGCCGTGCAGAGCAACTCGTAACTATTTGCGGTAACCGCCAGTACAATTGATCCGGTCAGGGCGGCAGGAAGTGACTCCGTTTTGAGTAGTTTGCGCATTCTTTCGAATAATTTTGGTTTTGATCCTTCAGAAATGCTGAGAGAAAGTCCTCTTTTGAAGAAGAAATAGTCTTTGATATTTATTAGGGAGATGGTCAGCGCTACAACACCGGCGATATAGGTTACTGCCGACAGATGGCCGATGATGAAATAAAGATTCAGCCACGTCGCCATAAAAAGAAAATAGAGACATCCGGAAAAAAATACGAAAACTCCGCC
>JAJZQA010000007.1 GCA_021810985.1 Deltaproteobacteria bacterium | reverse complement strand
AATTGAAAACTGGGGGTACATACCTTCCCGATGAAATCGCTTTTCTCAACACGGTACCCGCATCGGTGCTCACCGTTTTGAGGACCGCAATCGCGGCAAATAGTGAAACTCAGGTCATTGGACAACTTTCTGAAGTTGTCGCGAAGCTCTACGCCTACTCCATGCTAATGGATATGTTCGGACGCACATCACAGATGATTGCCTTGGCAAACCATATATCATCATCATCGCAGGGAAGCGCTGCAGGCATGGATGAATTGAGTTGCAAAAAGGAAATGTTTGCGGACGTTGAAACAAAACTTCTGGCCCTCGATGAGCATATATACGCCAGATTAACCGACATCAGAGCATCGATAGCAAATTCGACAGAGCAACTGAATGCCATGCAGAACCTGTTCGACAAATGGCGAAAATTCGATCAGCTTACTCGATCTACTCTCAATCAGCAGTTTGGTCCAGTCAATACAGATCGCGTTTTAGGCGGGTAATTACAACTCGGCCGACACCTAACCGGCCCACGGAGGAGACAACATGAATGTGGCAACAACTAATCCCCAAGACGGCAGCAACACATCAGCACTTCCCCAAGAGGGTGAACAAACTCTGAAAGCTCCTGTAAAAGGGAAAAAAACGAAGTCCGCGGAAACAGTCGCTATGGAAAAAGCGGAATTTCAAAAGCTTAAAGACCAAAAAGAAAAAGAACGCAAGGAGCGACTCGACAGAAAATTGGATCGCGCGGCCCGGCCAGATACCGTCGTCATCTCTCGAACTACTATGGACACAAACGAAATGGCCGACCTCGTCGGCGCCAACGATCGTCTTATGAACCAATTGCGCAGGAAGATTGGATACGTGAAAGCTCTCACACCCACTAAGTTCGAGGAGTTGTTCAACCGAAGCCAAGAAATCAAGCAGTCTATTCACGAGTTTAACAAGGAGTTGGCCCGCATTACCGGGGATAGATACGTTGCCCCCCGGAGTTATCTGGAAGGCAGACAGAGTTAGTTCCCCTAAGGAGGTTTCCTTGTCCAATTTTTCGGTCACCTGCGGCACGGATCCTTTTCTCAAAGTCTCTCTCAAACCGGGAGAGAGTATTTTTGCGGTTTCAAAAGCCATGGTCACCATGAGTCCTTCCCTTAGCCTTAAAGGGGGACTCAAGGGAGGACTATTTTCTTCGCTTCTCAGGAAGGGGGCACAAGGCGTGTCGGCATTCCTGCAGATTGTCGAAGCGCCAGTATCTGCCGGCGAAGCCTTGCTCTCCCCTACCCTGCCGGGAGATATTTTTCTGGTCGAACTCGAACCTGGCCAAGAGCTGTTTATCAATGACGGCTGTTTTCTGGCTGCATCGGCATCGATCCAGCTCCTTACAAATATTCAGTCTCCAAACAAAGCCGTATTTGGTGGGACAGGAGGATTTGTAATCATGAAAGCAACAGGCCCGGGAACGGTAGCCCTGTCAGGTTTCGGATCAATGCAAATGATCGAGATGACAACAGAGGAGCAGATTGTCGATCACAGTCACATTGTTGCGTGGGATGGAGGCCTTAATTACCAGGTTACAACGCTCTCTTCAGGCGGCAGTTTCCTCAAAGGGCTTTTTCGGGGGACAACTTCTGGAGAAGGTTTTATCAACAGTTTTTCCGGAACAGGAAACATCTATCTCTGTTCCAGGAATCGTGACGACCTTCTTGCTTGGGTTTTCGGACAGATGCCAAAGCGTGAAAAAAGACCTGTTACAAAAAAGAAGGGCTCGATCTGGTCACGATCGTACTTTTGTGCCACCACCGGGACGGTGTCTGCGGAAGTTATCCGCCAGTACATCGAATCCCAATGGAGCAAGATTGCTTGAGAACCTTCGTTTTCAAGGCATACGCTTCCAAGCGGAACCGGAAACTGCATCGGCAGATTGGCGTTGCCGCATCAATCTGGAACCACTGCATTGCTCTGCACAAAAGGTACTACCGGCTTTTTAGCAGGCACCTCAACCAATTCCAGCTGATGAAGCACCTGACGAAACTGAAGAAGTTACCGCGGTATGCCTTCTGGAAAGAACTCGGCTCGCAGGCGGTCCAGGATGTGGTGCAGCGAATCGATAAAGCCTACCTGTTGTTCTTCAAGAACGCAAAGGCGAGGAAAATCGAAAACATGTCCGGACGGAAGGTCCGGCCGCCTTCGTTCCGGAAGTGGTTCAAGTACCAGAGCTTCACCCTGAAGCAGGCGGGCTACTCCGTCACCGGCAATTTGATTGTTATCGGCAAACAACAGTACCGTTTTTTCAAATCCTACGAGATCGAGGGAAAGATCAAAACCCTCACCGTCAAGCGGGACGCCCTGGGGGATATTTTCTTCGTCTTCGTCACCGATGCCGAGCATCAGACATTCCGTGCCGCGACTACCGAAATAGCGGGCATGGACATCGGCCTGAAGGATTTTCTCGTAATCAGCGATGGCACGAAGGAACTGGCACCCCAGCCGCTCAAGCAGGCCCTCAAGCAGCTTGCCAAAGCCAACCGCACTCTCAGCAGGAAACAGAGAGGCAGCAATAACAGAAGAAAAGCCAGGAAGAACCTTGCCCGCTTGCACCGGACAATTGCAAACCGCCGTAAGGATTTTCACTTCAAGCAGGCCCGGAAGCTGGCGCATCGCTACAACGCCATTGCCATCGAGAATTTGAACCTGTCCGGCATGAAGGCACTGTGGGGGCGAAAGGTATCCGACCTGGGCTTTGGCGGTTTCGTTTCGATCCTGGAGCATCAGGCAAGCAAGACCGGCTGCACCATCGTCAAAATTGACCGTTGGTTCCCAAGTAGCAGGCTGTGCAGTTCATGCGGAAAGATCAACGAGAGATTGATGCTCCGTGATCGGGAGTGGAGCTGCGACTGTGGTGCTATCCACGACCGGGATCTCAATGCGGCAATCAATATTCAACGAGCTGGGACGTCAGCTCTTGGGCTAGGCGATGTAAGATCGGGGCCAATCCCGGCAATCACTGTTTGAATCCAGTATCCTCGCCTTTTGGGCGGGGAGTACGTCAAGGTCGCCTTACCTCGGTACGCGGATGGAGGATTGACCCTTTAAGAAGTGGAAAATACCTTTTTCATCAAGGTTGGGATATTGCTTGTCCAGTGGGCACGTCCGTTTATCCAAAACAAGCGGGCGTTGTTCTTTTTGCCGGGCATTACAGGGGTTACGGGCTGCTTGTAGCGGTTGATCACCTGAATGGATATGTGACCATGTATGCTCAGAACTCGAAGCTCATACTCAGTGCCGGGCAATCTGTTGATCCGACAACCTGCATTGCAGTATCCGGGAATACCGGTAAAACTACCGGGCCACATGTACTCTATGAGATCCGTGTTTGGCCGAATCATTCGCTTCAGGTTAACTCTGCAGGTATTTATGGGAATTTGAAGGGAAAGATCGATGCAACCGCTGAATAGAAACTCCCCGGGTAGTACCTCGACTTTCGATCCAATTGGCAGTGATTTCTGCAGCAGCGAAATTAAGATTCCGGCCTCGGTCCGAAAACTCATCGCTGAAGCTGAACAAATCGAGCGAGAGGACGCCAAGAGCGCCGGTACAATCGGTTTCATGGCAAAAGCTATGGTCCAGGCCACCCTCCCCCACAAAAACCCCGAAAAAAGCGAATTTGTCCGTAGAAATGGAAATTATCTTTTAGCCATGATGGCCCCCTCAATGATCGGGTTACCCTATGGAAGTTGCCCTCGCCTTCTTATCACATGGTTGATATCCGAAGCAGTTAAAACAAAATGTCCAACCATTGAGCTGGGAAACTCATTATCTGAGTTCATGAGATCATTGGGCTATATTCCTTCGGGTGGGCAGAATGGCACAATAACGAATCTGCGTAAGCAGACTCGTCGACTATTCTCAACATCAATTTCATGCATTACAAGTGAAAAGGGGAATGATGTCGGGAAAAATTTCCCGATAGTTGATGAATACAATTTATGGTGGACACCTCAAAAACCAGAAGAGGCCGGCTTATGGAAATCAACAGTTACGCTGAGTGCTGGTTTCTACAACGAAGCGATTGGTAGCCCCGTGCCGGTTGATATGCGAGCCATGAGAGCGTTAAGTCGCTCTCCGATGGCTTTAGATATTTATACCTGGTTGACTTACCGTCTCAGTTACCTCAGACAACCTACCGTTATTCCCTGGCATTTGTTGCGTGGTCAGTTTGGTACCGAACTAGGTCGTCTGGATCATTTCAAGGAAAAGTTCTGTGAAGCACTGCGCAAAGTGCTGACAGTTTATACTGCTGCAAAAGTCGAGCAGCAACAACCTGGCCTTCTGCTGAAACCGTCTAGGACTCATATCCCCAAATAGTTACGATTTGTATTTCTCATTGTTGTCCCCCTCCCCTTCAAAGCTGATCCGATCATATCACCCCTATTTCGTCGATGAATTGTGGACATCCGTTTTTTGGCGAGTCAGTTTGTCGTGAATGAATTTCTGTAGTCTCTTGGTAAATATGTTGTTGATATGTCACTTGAATTGAAACGTTTTCCACAAATAAAAGGTGGGAAGAAATTCATTCTGCTATGAATAAAAGGTGGGAACTTTGACGATTTACTACGAATAAAAGGTGGGGGACATGCTTGCTGTGGCCTTCTTGGACGTGGTTTTACAGCGGTCTCCTATATTATTATCCCTGTATACTATTCCAGTAGAAGGCACTTATTCCGGGTGGAAATACTTGTTTGCGCAAAAATTTATATATCTGGATATTTTCCAAAATAACTAGCGAGTAATTGATCAGTATTTCTAGTTTCATAGACCTTTCTGGATCTGGAAGGTAATTTCTGACTCGGGTTACTTGAAGAGCTGAGTTGTATTTTCCCCTTCTTATTTAGTTTGAAAGTTTTCAACAGGACGTGATCCTTTAAAACCTTATTTAGATATACCTTTAATAACCTTTACGGGTCTTGTAAAGCCACTGGTAGCAAGCCGTCACAGACAATTTTGTGTGTGATATTACGAGGATAGGTGTGTGATACAACGAACATGCGGTGTGCGTTATTACGTGGTTAAAGTGGGTAAAGTACGAGACGTTCAACAGGATATAAACAGTTGAACCATAGCTGGAAAAGACGAATATTTTGCCTCTTTTCCCCCTAAAACCCCTGTATTATCGCTCAGATCTGCAAATTTGAGATGTGAGTGGGTAAAATTACGAGTCAGAAAGAAGTTTCTAGAGAAGATTTTGTGTGTGATATTACGAAGCAAAGAGACTTTAAGCTCAAATACAACATACTGAAAACATTATGTAAAATGGATATGTGGGCGTTATACCGAGTTTCTCAAGAACTATTGCCGTGTGCATTATTACGAAGAGTTTAGTCGGGCAGCACATCACCTAACATGCTGAAAAATAACAGTAAAACAAAATATTAAGAATTATTTCCCAGGTAAAAACTTCAACTAAAACTTGAAGAAATCATTTAAAAGAGTACGGAAGTAAATGCAACAGGCTAATATATAAGGCGAAAACCGAGCTGTGGGTAATATTACGGTAGCTGAACTCGATTCCGAACAGTAAGCATGTCTTTGTCAGAGTCAAAGGATATTGAATAATCGGGTAAGGAATCTCGTTTAACTATTTCACGAATCATGCGGCGGAACTCACGGATTGATGAAGCGGAACCACTTTTTTTGTGCAGTTTTTGCAGTCCAATTTCCCACTGCTTTTGATAACCGCAATGTTTTCTGGACATTTCATACAACCGTCTCTCGACACCACCGGTTATTTCAAAATATTCACGGTTAATAGCCAGTAATTCTTTATCTCCTGTCACGGCCAGATCCCATAACCAGTCGCTTAGAACAAGTTCAACACTAATCATCCTGTTTGTTTTGGAATCTCTCAAGATCTTGTATTTTTCGATTATGCCGAAGCCTTCCGTTTTCTGGCTACCACCCGTGGGGATATTGGTCTTGATGACGGTACCTTTCAGTCGGTCAAGAGCACACTCGAGGTCTTCATAGCTTTTCCCCCCGCTGCCCCTGTTTGTGCTCATCAAGAGATTGTAGGCAGTTATGTTAACTGGGGCGTTCCGTTCAGGACGTTCTCCTTTCTGGATAGCTTCCCTCAGGACAGACACGGTATATATGATTACGTCCTTATCCCATATTGTCGCCATTCCTTTTACCGACGGGGTGACTTCTAATTTGACGGTACCGTCAGGACTTTCATAGTTGCGAATTTTCAGGTCTTTTCTTTTCGAAAGGGAAAAGAAAGGGTGTTCAAGAGAATGTCTATCAGCTTTTGGTGACCATGTCAGAATATCTGCCACAAACAAATCAAGCTGTTTAGCCGCTCCCTTGGCATCTTTTTTCATGCGGCCCTCCCCAAGCTTTTTATTTCTTAATTTTTACAATGAATGCGCCATAAAACAAAGAAAAAAACCAATTTTGTGGGCAATATTACGAAGAATTGCGTGGGCAATATTACGAAATGAGCTTTTCAGGCTAGATGGGCGCTCGAGGTTCTAAAAAAGTAGAATTATTCGTGTAGTTTGGTGCACCTGACGTTTGCAGGATTTCGTAGACACGAATTTCGCTTTGCGAGTTTCAGGGTGATGCATATCGCTTCGACATAAATTGCTTATTTCTACAACAAGCTAAAAAATAAGGGAACATCATATGGTAAATAAATATTATATAGTAAATACTAAATAGGAATCTATCGCAGTTCTGAATTCTCTGAAATTGCGGACACCCTGTCTAACCCGCGTAGATACCTTGCGTGTGTAATATTACGTGAAGCGTTGTGGGTAATATTACGATTGAGACTTTAACTAAGATGAGAGTCAGTAAGTTTACTTGCCAATTGAAATCCGAACAAACCTCTGCATGCAAGGTGATGGAAAGTATTCCCCCTACCTCCATGGGATGAGCCAGATGGTAAAGTCGCAAAGCAAATACTAAAAAGTAAATAATAAAAAAGAAAAACTATGTACTAAAAAACAAATAAGAATGAGCAAATACGATATAGGAATTACCATATGGCAAATACGAAAAGCGAAATAATAAATAGGATATATTGACGGAATAATGATTTAGAGATAGAATGCTCCAAATTAGTCAGGGTGATTATTGCAAAGGGCCCTACGTTCACAGTGTTTATTAATGGCAAAATTTCTTTCGCTCAAGGCGTTGGCGAACGGTCCATCATCGAGCGCTTCGGCCCGCGGGAAGTAGCAAAAAGATATACTATATGCTAAATGCTATATAGTATACAAGAATAATTATAAACTATATACGTATTATTATGTAGGAAATACGAAATAATAAATACTATACATTGTCGTGAAATGAGTAAGAAATTGCATGCACCAAACCAGTCAGGTTGCTCATCGCAACGGAGCCGGCATGTACGGGAGATTACTAATGGCAAAAATCATAGGGATTGTGCAAAAAAAAGGTGGAGCAGGGAAAACAACAATTTCAGTTCATTTAGCCACGCAACTGAAAGAAGTATATCCAAAACTACGCATTTTCGTCGCAGACGCTGATACCGGACAAAATTCCGCTACGAAATGGTTAAAACGGGGTGCTCTAGAAACCGGCGTTGAAGTCTGTACGGTCGCAGATGACGGTGTTGGCAAAAATCTAAAGCAGGAGTTGGATAAATTACAGGCTGATCTTATCATCTTGGATTTGCCGCCGTTCCTGGATTCCGTATCTTTGCGAGCAGCACTTTACTCGAATTTGATACTAGTTCCGGTAGGCCCAACGCCACTAGATATCGAAGCTGCTGAGGGCGCAATATCTGTTTGCCGGGAAGCAATGGATTTGGACAAGAAAAAGAGTTTTCTTATTGTTCCTAACCGTGTTCAACAAAGCACTGCATCGGGGCGTGAGTTGCGATCAGTTCTTGAGGAATGGGGTCCCGTATCGAAAGCAACACTTGGGCATAGAGTTGCGTATTCAGATTCCGCAACTGTGGGGGTTGGTATAAATAAATATGCACCAGGATCAGTTGCGCATCAAGAAATAGAGCTGCTCGCGCAAGAAGTTGCGGAAATTCTCGGTTTGTCAAAATAGGGGGGGGCAAAAATATGAAACGGCAACGACTATCATTGAAAGATATCGTGCAGGAAGATAAGAAAATTGACGAGGGAATGGAAGCTGGAAACAACGCAGATGCGGCGGGGGTCCCTCCCCTGGCTGAGGAAACAATAACGGTTCCCAAGAAAGAAAAGATTAAAAAACCAGCTACCAATGAATATATCGGAAAAAATAATTCCGATAAAATAATTAACAAATCAGAATTCATCAAAATGTCGATCACAATTGAGCCTGATTTGTTTGAGGTTGTGGATGAGTTGTCGCGCCAACGCAGGAAAAAGAAGGAAGCGTATTCATATTCCGTTATCATACGTGATGCACTGAAAGAATATTTCGGAAAAAATAAATAAGAAAACTAATGTAGTTTATTCCCCAAGCTCATATGTCATCTACTGCGGCAACCGATAACATATATGAAGAAATATATCCGATTTCTGACAATTACACTGCTCATGTTGAGTCTCTTTGTAATAATCGGCGGCATACTTCCGAGGGTAGCCAAGGCCCCTTGTCCGAGACTATGGGGCAAACTTGAGGGATCATTCAATAGAGACTTGACGGGGTGGTGGTTCAGTTCATGGCAAGGAGAGGGGAGATGTCGGCTTGAAAATTCTAAAGTTGCCTTCAAATTGCCTGGGTCGAAGATTTTGTTTGGTGTATTGAGCCCACAGGGACGAGAGCCATATCCGCATCTTTGGGTGGAGCGAGGATCAGAGGTTATTGACCTGGTGTGCCCGACGACCGATTTAGCATGCCAAAATAGGAGAGTATTCGCCGTTGTTGATCCAGTGGCGCTATCGCTGGAATATCATGGCCAGCTGAATGACAAGGAGAAGAAACAGGCGGAGTGGGGCCTGCAATACCTTGCCGGATTGAAGGACGTTACCTTGAAGGCCGTAAAATGATATTGACGATTCTTGCGATAGCTTTTCTCATCCTTATTCATGAACTCGGTCATCTCATCGCAGCCAAGTATTCCGGTGTTCCCGTCCCAGAGTTTTCCATTGGTTTTGGAAAGATTCTCGTCATGAAGGAGCTGGGCGGAACGAGATACTGCCTGCGCTGGCTTCTCCTTGGTGGATATGTCAAGACAGATGATGGATTTCAGGATCTCCCGCCTCTGACCCGAATTTGGGTTGCCCTGGCCGGCCCCGGCAGTAACTTACTCTTTGCCTTCGTTGTATTCGCAGCGGTATCCTTTATCGGGCTTCCTCAATTAACCACTAAAATTGGCCAGGTTTTCCCGGAAAAACCTGCTGCAAAAGCAGGTCTCCTATCGGGTGACAGAGTGGTTGCAGTTAATGGACTTCCAATTGTCAGGTGGTCCGAGATGACGGCTTTAGTCACGGAAGAAAAGGGTAGGGCGGTGCGCCTTAAGGTCGAAAGAGGCCAGGGTGCATATGAAGTATCTGTGGTTCCGGAAAATGAAGGAAAGAAATGGATGCTTGGAATCAAAGCTTCAGGAGAAACCATCTCGACTCCCCATGGACTGTTGGGGTCCATTCGGAATGGGATTACCCTGATGATCGAGCAGCTCAAATCCTCGGCTGAACTGTTTCAGCGACTCGTTGGACTTTCTCCTGTCTTAGATGTCTTAGGACCACTCCAGATAGTCAAGGTCGGGGCAGAACAGGCAAACATAGGCTGGATAAGTCTCCTCTTCTTTGTGGCGATTCTGAGCGCGAACTTCGTCATCTTCAACCTCCTGCCACTCCCCGTACTCGACGGCGGGTTGATCGCAATTGCCCTGGTCGAGTCCGCAACAGGCAAGAAGATCAGCAAGAGGGTCCAGTTGCTGGCTACAAAAATCAGCATGGCTGCAGTAATCGCCCTTATGTCCTTTGTTTTTCTGAGTGATTTACTGAAGCTGGTCAGATAACGTACTGTTGACGTACTCCCCGCCTGGAAGGCGAGGATTCTGGATTCAGACAGCGATTGCCGGGTTTGACCCCGGTCTTACATCGCCTAGCCCAAGAGCCGACGCCCCGGCTCGTTGAATGTTGATTGCTGCGTTCAAATCTCGATCGTGGACCAGGCCGCAATCGCAGGCCCATTCCCGATCCCTGAGCGACAACTGCTCGTTGATGATTCCGCAGGAACTACATAGCTTACTGCTCGGAAACCAGCGGTCGATTTTGACTATAGAGCAGCCGGTCTTGGTTGCCTGGTGCTCCAGGATCGAAACGAAACCGCCAAAGCCCAAGTCGGATACCTTTCGCCCCCACAGCGCCTTCATGCCGGACAGGTTCAAGTCTTCGATAGCAATGGCGTTGTAGTTATGCGCCAGATTCCGGGCCAGCTTGAAGTGAAAATCCTTGCGCCGATTGGCGATCGTTCGGTGCAATCGGGCAAGGTTCTTTCTGGCCTTTCTCCTGTTGTTGCTGCCTCTCTGTTTCGTGCTGAGATTGCGGTTGACTTTGGCAAGCTGCTTGAGGGCCTGCTTGAGCGGCTGAGGGGCAGGTTCTTTCCTTCCGTCGCTGATGGTGAGGAAACTTTTCAGACCAAAGTCCATGCCCGCTATTTCGGTAGTCGCGGCATGGAAGACCTGATGTTCGGCATCGGTGACGAAGATGAAGAAAATGTCCCCCAGGGCATCCCGCTTAACGGTGAGTGTTTTGATCCTCCCCTCGATCTCTCGGGACTTGAAAAAACGGTATTGCTGCTTGCCGATCCGCAGCCGGTTGCCGGACAGCGAGTAGCCGGCCTGTTTCAGGGTGAAACTCTGGTACTTGATCAGCTTCTAGAATGTCGGCGGCCGCACCTTGCGTGAGGACGTCCGGCCCGCTTTCCAGTCTTTGGCGCACTTGAAAAAGAGCTGGTAGCCTTTCTCGATTCGCTGCACAACGTCCTGTATGGACTGGGAGCCGACTTCCGACCAGAAGGAATAGCGGGGCATCTTCTTCAGCTTGGTGATGTGCTTCATCAACTGGAACTGGTTCAGATGTTTACCGAAAAGCCGGAAATACCTTTTGTGCAGAGCAATGCAATGGTTCCATATCGACGCGGCGATATCAATTTGCCGGTGCAGTTTCCGGTTCCGCCTGGAAGCGTATGCCTTAAAAACGAAGGTTCTCAAGCAATCCTGCTCCATTGGGTTTCGATGTACTGACGGATCACTTCGGGAGACACCGTGCCGGTAGTCGCGCAAAAATAGGAGCGTGACCAGATCGAGCCCTTCTTCCTTAGATCGGGAAACCGGGCGGCAAGGGTCGAACCAGAGCCACCCTTGATCTTTCCCGCAAGTTGAGCAGGAGAAAACCGCGGAGGCGCCGACAGCGAAAGATGGACATGGTCCGGTATGATCTCAAGAGCAATGAGCGTGCAGCCGATTTCAGCAACACGGTCTGTAATTGTCTCCTGAACAGCCATCACCACTTCTTCTCTGTCGAGAATGGACCGCCGATATTTGGGACACCATATCAAGTGGTAGGAGAGCAGAAACTTCGCATGACGGGTTGACTCATATTGTGTATTCATCCTAATTTCATTGCATTAATAGTACCATAGATATGAGTTCGAGCAAGTATATACACTAATCCGGGCACCTTTCATCCCCGCCTTTAAGGCGAGGCTTTCCCGGTGGTTGTTTGTAAGAAAGAGTGATTTATGGAACTTTTCAACCTCGAAGAATTTACGAAGCTTGCTGTGAGCCAACCCTATGATCCGAATCACGATGGGCTGTTAACATCTTTGCGAAAACGGTATCCTCACGCTGAATTCAATGTAGTAGCGACCCGCGGCGATTGGTCCTCGGTACAAAAAGGTCTGGTTGATGTTGAGGGGCGAAAAATCAGTGAAGATTTTGTGAAATGGGTAACAGCTGAATACGATGCAATGGGGCAAGATGCCAGGGCGGTCTGGGAAAAGTATAAAAACTCTGGCCTCATGCTTACAGAGGAACAGGGGACGACCCTTTATATCGCATCGCCGTTTGCATCCTCCCCGGAAGCATTTATCCAAATCGAGATAAGCATGAGCCACGAGGTGGCAGATCGGTATGCTTTCGATGATTGCGTATGGGCCGCACCTGACAACCTGAACGATCTGATAGATCCTATGACCGGTGTCTCTGACGCGAAGGAAATATCACCGTTCCGGTACAAATTCGAACGTATGACCAACATCCGGAGATTTTGCCAGGAAATGGCCGACTTGGAGCGGCAAAGCAGACTTGAAATACTGCCGGAGATAGAACAGAAGGTCGTTCGCGTCGTTACGGTAGAGAGTTACGAAAAAACGCGGCCATTATCCTCGGATTTTCGTCAGGAAGTGGATGAGATTACCTTTCTCGAAATGTTCCCTAGCTGGCTCGACCGAGCAAAAAATGAAATCAGGTTCATCCAGGACTGGCAGGAGAGTAGTGCCGGACGGTATGGCGCCAGACTCTGCGACCACTGGTTCCTTCTGTTGCGGGACTATACTGACCGTGAAGGGAAAAGGGTCATGAGCTTTATCCCACAGTGGGCTGACGCCGATGGTGGTTTGGATCTTCCGGAAATCACATCTCAGGATAGGGACGATGTGTACGGAGCAATGTCTCGGATTGAAAAGTTTAACGCCCAGGTTGGTTACCCTTTTGCGTGGTACTTCTACATGCTCCATGGAAATCGGATTGACTACACTGTAGGTGAGACAGTTGCCCGCGGAATACAGGCCGGGAAGATCAGTCTGGCAAAGTGTGACGCTAAGGTGTTAATGAGATGGTATGAAAGAGAATACGGATTTTAACCGGCAGTCGTGGCACGAAAATACAAAAAACTGCCAGAGCCATGAAAATAGAAAAAATACCATTCAGGGAATACCCCCCATGGAAACGATCAGAAAGACCTTTGTACTGCGTATCATTTTCCTGGTGATATTTGTCACCGGCATCAGTGTGCTCCATTACCTCACGCCACTCAATCTGCCGATGCTGCATGATATTTACCAGAGACTCTACTATATCCCGATCATCCTGGCCGCATTCTGGTTCGGCCTGCGGGGAGGTCTCGGTTGCGCACTGGTCGTGAGCATCGCCTATGCGCCCCATGTGCTCTTTCAGTGGGGTGAACACATTCACCTGGAACTGGAAAAATATCTGGAAATGATCCTCTACAACGTGGTCGGCGGCATTACCGGACTGCTTTCCCAACGGGAGCAACTAAAAACAGAACAGTTGCAGCAGACCGCCCTGGGCCTTGAACAGTCCTATGAGCAGTTGAGCCGCCAATCGGAGCGGATCACCGAGATGGAGGGACAGTTGCGCAAGGCCGAGCGCCTTTCGACAATAGGTGAACTTGCCGCCGTACTGGCCCATGAGATCCGCAACCCGCTTGGCTCAATTCAAGGCACGGCCGAGATTTTGAAGGATGATTTTCAGCCGGGTGACAGGAAATATGAATTCCTGGAAATCATGGTAAAGGAGTCGCAGCGTCTCAATAACGTGGTTGAGGATTTTCTCCGGCTGGCGCGGCCACAACCGGTTCTGATGCGCGAGTGTAATCTCCTTCTGGAGTTGAATAACGTAATTTCGCTTGTTTCATCGGAAGCGCGGCGGCGATCGATTACCTTGGAGTGCCGGGTGGATTCTCTGCCTGACATCGCAGGGGATCCGGAGAAGTTGCGGCAGGCGTTCCTGAATATCATTCTGAATGGCTTGCAGGCCGCGGAGCCCGGCGGTTCGGTTATTATCAGTAGGCAGCACTTTGAACCGGGGACAAAGGAACCCGCTTGGGTCGATCTGCTGTTTACGGATTCCGGGCCGGGAATTCCGCCGACAGAGACGGAGAAAATCTTCGAGCCGTTCTATACCACGAAAGAAGGCGGCACCGGGCTCGGACTGGCCATAACCCGTAAAATTATCGAAGGACATGGCGGCAAAATTACGGTGGAAAGCAAACCAGGCAGTGGTGCGGTATTCCATATCCAGCTGCCGCTAAAAAGAGCTGCAGCCAGGGAGAGCAATGAGACACAAAATTCTGGTAATTGATGACGATCCATCACTGCGCCGTGTGCTGGAATACAATCTCGAGGAAGACGGTCACGAGGTGACTGTTGCCGCGTCGGGAAGCGACGGTTTGCAGGCTTTTGACGAACTTGGTCCGGCACTGGTGATAACCGACCTGAAAATGCCCGGGATCGACGGCTTTCAGGTGTTGCGTGAGATCAAGGAACGGTCCCCCGATACACTCGTCATAATCATTACCGCTTTCGGGGCGGTGGAAACGGCGGTTGAGGCAATGAAGCTGGGGGCCTATGATTATATCACCAAGCCCTTCAATCGGGACGAGCTGAAAATGGTGGTACGCAAGGCGCTGCAAGTCACCAGCCTGTCCCGGGAAAACAGGCAACTCCGTGAGGAGCTTACGGAGAAGATTGATTTCAGAAATATCGTCGGCATTTCCCGTGAAATGGAGAAAGTTTTCCAGGTGGTGCGAAAGATTGCCAATACCGATGCAACGGTCCTCATTACGGGCGAGTCCGGTACCGGCAAGGAATTGGTGGCCAAAGCGCTTCACACCCTGAGCTCTCGGAAAGCCGCTCCTTTTGTACCCATAAACTGCGCGGCCATCCCCCGGGATCTCCTCGAAAGTGAACTTTTCGGTCATGTCAAAGGAGCTTTTACCGGAGCCGTCCGGGATAAGCTGGGCAAATTCAAACAGGCGGATGGTGGCACGCTCTTCCTCGACGAAGTGGGAGAACTGCCGCTCGATCTGCAGCCAAAGTTATTGCGTGCTCTGCAGGAAAGGATCGTGGAACCGGTTGGCGGGACGGAAGCCCAGCAACTCGATGTGCGGGTCGTAGCTGCAACCAATCTGGATCTGGAACAGGCAATGGGCGATGGAGCTTTTCGCGAAGATCTCTATTACCGGCTTTCGGTAATTCCCCTTCACATTCCGCCGTTGCGGGAGCGGAAGGATGATATTCCTCTGCTGTTGAAACACTTTACCGCCAGGCAGGGAGCGGCTACCGTCAAATTTTCATCTGAAGCCGTGAAAACCTTGGTCTCTTACCACTGGCCGGGCAACGTGCGAGAGTTGGAAAACACAGTGGAGCGGCTTCTTATTCTGCGCGAGGGTGATACCATCGAACAGGGGGACTTGCCGGAGAAAGTCCGCACTACGCACAAGACCGTTGCCTCCGGATCGATCGTCAATCTTCCCGCGGAAGGGTATTCGCTGGAACAGTTGGAGCGGGAAATTGTTCTGGAGGCCCTGGAACGCAATGACTGGAATCAGACCGCGGCTTCCCGGTTCTTGAGAATCCCCCGTCACGTGCTCATTTATCGCATGGAGAAATACGAGATTGTCCCGCCAGGGAAAGTTGTTTAACAGGCTGTTGAAAAACGTTGAGAGGAGGTCGAGATACAAGGCACAAGCGAGCGTGAAGCCGAAGCGTACCGTTGGGTACGTTGAGGTTTCGAACGAGCGGTAACGCCGCAGATCGACCCCGCAATAGTTTTTCAACAGCTTGTTAGAAATGAGGAATGAGATATGAAGGGTGAGGGTTGAATAGATGTGCCGGCGCTTGGCTGATGAATTTTCAAATAGTTTTTCGCGGGTGATACAAAGGTGGTGAGGAGGCCGGGACGCCGTTGGCCCGAACCTGCTCATCCATGCAGGAGTTCATGGCTGAAGAGTTATTCTGCTGGTTGCACCAAGCAATAGGCGCCTTCCTTTTTCGCCAGATCGCCAGACATTACTTCACCCTCGACTATTTCAGCTTCGAAGTAGTGATCTCCGACATAAGAAAGGACCTTCACTTTTCCCACTTCCTTGAGGTTTTTTACCTGGTCTGCACCCTTGAGCGATCGGTAACCCACTGCCGACTCCCGGTAAACAG
This sequence comes from Deltaproteobacteria bacterium, assembly GCA_021810985.1. GTDB lineage: Bacteria > Desulfobacterota > Desulfuromonadia > Geobacterales > Geobacteraceae > RPRC01. The sequence continues at coordinate 3,161 of JAJZQA010000007.1, read as the reverse complement.
GAATCACATCGTTCAGGCAGATCTCTTTTTTTACTAGTTCGGTTCCGCTATGGAAGAGATGGATCTTGTTACCTTCTTTCATGACCACTTTGCTTTTGACATTCTCCGCGGCATTTACGGCCATGGGAGAAACTGCCAATGCAGAGAGTACCAATAATGCAACTATCGTAATCAGTTTTCTCATCTTAAGTCTCCTTTCTTTCATGTCGTTTTTTGCACCATAATCCGGACCATTTGGCATCTCACCTCCCACCGGTCCTTATTCTACCTTGCAATAATGTTCATTCATCTATTATTCATTGTAGCAGCTCCAGCTGATCTGACAATTCAGGCGAGTTACCCAGAATCTCCTTGATGCAATTTTGACATTTTCATCAAAGATGATGGCGTTGACTACTTCACCGTGTACCAGAATTTGGCATTGCGAACCTTTCCGTCTTTCAGTAGATACTTGCACATCACGCCATATTTTCCCTTTTTGGAAAGATCAAAGTCGGCGCCGAAGTGACCCTGCATCCCCATCAGGACTTTTGTCTGGCTGCTTTTGTCAGGGTTTTGCACTTTAACCTTTACTTCACCCGCTGTGAGGGCCTTGCCACTTTTCACATCTTTGAATTCCACTGCAAGATGATGAGTTTCCTTCATTCCCTTTGGCATTTTCATGTTCAAGGCCTTCAAATGCTCTTTCATACCCATAACCTTGAAGGTCGCCTTCACCCCATCGGTTACTTCCTGGTGAGCAATGTCGCCCTGATGGCCGCCATGACCTTCATGGTCACCATGGTTCGTGGCGGCGAAAGAACCCATTGGGGCGGCGAGGGCAAAGAGTGCTGCGATTAGTATGACCCTTTTTTTCATGTTATGAAATCTCCTTTGATCTGGTGTGGGTAGACACACTCTTGGTTGCAGTCGCCAAATGATTACGGGGGCAATTGAACATATCAATGGTAGGGGCTAGGCGTGCCTCGCCCAATCGGGGCACGGCGCGCCGTGCCCCTACATCAGGGTTTTAATGTTTAATTGCCGCAGTAATACACAGGATCAGTGTCATCAGCGGGAGGTTTTCAAACAACCATACCGTCCTTCAGATTGATGGTCCGATCCGAGTAGGTGCCATTTTCTGGATTGTGAGTTACCATGACAACCGTCTGGCCGGCGTCGTTCAGTTCACGGAAAAGCGCCATGACCTCCTCACTGGTCTTGGAATCCAGGTTACCGGTCGGCTCGTCCGCCAGGAGAATGTGCGGGTTATTGACGATGGCCCGGGCAATGGCAACCCGCTCCTGTTCGCCGCCGGAGAGCTGATTGGGCAGACGGTCCAGCTTGTTGCCGAGGCCAACCCGTTGGAGGGCCTGGCGGGCGGCGGTCTTCTTAGCCGGTGTGCTCATTTTGACGATGGCCAGCGGTAACATGACATTTTCGATAGCAGTCAGATAGGAAATCAGATGGAATGACTGAAAGACAAATCCCAGATTCTGGGCCCGGAAGTCGGCCAGCTTTTCACCGGGGAGTTGATAAAGCTTCACTCCTGCCATTTCGACCTCGCCCGTTGTAGGATGATTCATCCCGCCAAGAACAGACAGAACGGTACTGTTGCCGGAGCCGGACTGGCCCATGATGGTGATGAATTCTCCTGCTTCAATACTTATGTCCACGCCCCGCAGGGCTTCGACAGTGTCATCACCGCTGGTGTACTGTTTTTTTACGTTTTTAATTTCGATGAGTGCCATAGTGTCCTCTGTTTATAGTGCCCGCAGCGCTTCGGTCGGGTCCATTTTCGCTGCATGCAGTGCCGGGTAGAGGCTCGCCAAAAGCCCCAACGTCAGAGCCAGCCCGATTGAACGAAAAGCAACCGTTGAATCCCAGATCAGGAAAGCATTTTTGCTTTCGGCCATGAATGGCAGAGCCAGCTTGGCGCCCCCCATGCCGACGGCATAGCCGAGAAATCCGGCCAGCAGACTGACCAAGGCGGCTTCCAGCAGGATGATCCGCATGATATGACTTTTTCGAAAACCGATGGCCCGGAAGACCCCGATTTCGGTGGTCCGCTCGTTGACACTGCCCATCATGGTGACGAAGACAATCAGCGATCCGATGAAGACCACCACACCGGCCATGGCGTAGGAAAAGCGTTTGAACTGGTCCAGAGCCTTGAGACGTCCCTCAACCACCTGCTGAATGGCCGACACCTTTGCGTCCGGTATCTTCTCGGCAATCTGGGTCACCATGTCGCCGATGGGACACCCTGAACAGAGCGCCGCCACCTCTGCCAGAGTGATCTTGCCTTCCTTGCCGAGCAGTTTCTGGGCCTTGGACAAGTTGGCAAAGACAAGTGCGTCATCCTGAGAACCAGTCTGGTCAAGTACTCCAGCCACTTTAAAGTTTTGCTCGTTTATTGTAATGCTGTCATCGGGACCGGCATTGAGTACCTTTGATGCATCGCTGCCCAGCAATACCTCGTTGTCGCTTTTAGGTACGTCACCAAAGATCTGCCACCACTGTTTCATCTTGAGCTCACTGTCAAAGTTGACCCCTACCAGCAGAACGTCGCGGGATCCTACCTTGATACCGCCGAGCACTTTTGGCGCAATGGCTGAGATGTTTTTGCTGTTGCTGATGGTCTTGATTTTTGCCAGATCCTCTTCACGGATCTCACGTTGATCAAAGGTCACACCCCCCAGACTGATGCCGCCATAGTTCATGGCCAGGCCGTTACTTTGGGGAGTTACCAGGATATTGGCGCCGAATTCGTCCATCTTGCGCTCAATATCGCTCGACATGGAGCGGGTGAGGGTCACCAGGGTAACGATGGTGGCGATTCCCACCATCAGGCCGATCGTCAGGAAAGCCATTTTGGCCTTGCGGCGCTTCAGATTATTGATGGAAATTGTGTGCAGTTTCATCAGAAGTATCTCGCTCCGCCCTTGAGGTCAGTAACTGAAACAGAAATAGTATTGCCATTCTGCTTGTGCGGCAAATAGCCGGGATTGCAGCCGCCGGTGGCGTTGGGGCCAAGACGCTTGATGGCGAACTTCTGGTTGCAGTTTTTGCAGTTCATCTTGTCGCCTTGCTGCTCATAGCCCTTCTTATCGCGATAGCAGGCATCGCAGGCATCGAATGCGGTTTTTATGCTGCCATCGGCTGCCTTGACTGCGTAAGAG
>JAJZQA010000305.1 GCA_021810985.1 Deltaproteobacteria bacterium | reverse complement strand
TGATGGACGCTGTTGACAGCTATATCCCTGAGCCGGAGCGTGCCATTGACAAGCCGTTCATTATGCCGGTGGAAGACGTGTTCTCCATTTCCGGTCGAGGAACGGTCGCAACCGGCCGTGTTGAGCGTGGTATTGTCAAGGTTGGCGAAGAGGTTGAGATCGTCGGTATCCGTCCGACCCAGAAGACCACGGTAACCGGTGTTGAGATGTTCCGCAAGCTGCTGGATGAAGGACGCGCCGGTGACAACATCGGAGCCCTGCTGCGCGGAGTGAAGCGTGAAGAGATCGAGCGTGGTCAGGTTCTGGCAAAGCCCGGTTCCATCACCCCGCACACGAAGTTTAAGGCCGAGGCCTACATTCTGACCAAAGAAGAAGGTGGACGTCACACCCCGTTTTTCAACGGCTATCGTCCGCAGTTCTACTTCAGGACAACGGATGTGACCGGGATTGTTGATCTGCCGGCCGGCACCGAGATGGTCATGCCTGGCGACAACGTGGCGGTAACGGTTAACCTGATCACACCGATCGCCATGGACGAAGGTCTCCGTTTTGCAATTCGCGAAGGTGGCCGTACTGTCGGCGCCGGTGTCGTGAGTTCAATTATTGAGTAATGGTTATCAGCAGGAGGCATTGTGCCTCCTGCTGCTTTAGCTAAAAGGAAGACACAAATGAGAGATATTATTACCCTTGGTTGTACTGAGTGTAAGCAGCGTAATTATACGACAACAAAAAACAAAAAAAATACTCCAGGTAAGCTGGAGCTTAAAAAATACTGCCGTTTTTGTCGTAAGCACACTCCCCATAAAGAAACAAAGTAGCGCTGTGTCCCTGGTTATGGGTGCGCGGTTTTACTTTTATGCAGGCCAGTAGCTCTAACGGCTAGAGCACCGGTCTCCAAAACCGGGTGTTGTGGGTTCGAATCCCTCCTGGCCTGCCATTTATTTCTTTGACTACGATTACCGTAAGGGGTTGCACGTGTTAGCCAAGACAAAAAGTTTCCTTGATGACGTGAAGGCGGAACTGCACAGGGTAACATGGCCTACCAGGAAAGAAACGATATCCACTACTTGGGTGGTCGTCTTCATAGTTCTTCTGATAGCATTTTATCTTGGGTTTTGTGATGTGATTCTTGCAAGAGTAATGAAAGTCATTTTGAGCTAAGGTAAAAATCATGTCGAAAAAATGGTACGGGATACATACATATTCCGGCTTTGAAAATAAAGTCAGGCTTTCCCTTCAGGAGAGAATTAAAAATCTGGCCCTTGAAGAATTTTTCGGGGAGATTTTGATTCCCTCGGAAACTGTTGTCGAGTTGAAAAAAGGCGAGAAAAGAACGTCATCCAGGAAATTCTTTCCTGGATATATTCTTGTCAATATGGAACTGAATGATGAAACCTGGCACATTGTGAAGGAGACATCCAAGGTTACGGGTTTTGTTGGTGGGAATACTCCGGTTCAGATCCCTGATGAAGAGGTGTTCAAGATCACCCAACGCATGGAGGAAGGGGCGGAAAAACCGAAACCGAAAGTCCTTTTTGATGTGGGTGAAACGGTTCGTGTCATAGACGGTCCTTTTCTTAATTTCTCTGGGGTTGTGGAGGATGTTAAGCCCGATAAGGGAAAATTACGCGTTATGGTTAGTATTTTTGGTCGTGCTACTCCGGTTGAATTGGAGTTTATGCAGGTCGAGAAGTGCTAAGGTTGAGGTGAGTTGGTTGCTCGCTTGATCTGGATCTTGGCAGGGATGAAAGCCGAAGATTAACACACTGATAAAAGGAGTTCTGAGATGGCGAAAAAGATTACCGGATATATAAAATTGCAGATTCCGGCGGGGAAGGCAAATCCTTCACCTCCCGTTGGTCCTGCGCTCGGCCAGCACGGCGTTAATATAATGGAGTTTTGCAAGGCTTTTAATGCAAAGACCCAGGCTGATGAAGGTACCATTACGCCTGTTGTCATCACTGTTTATGCTGATAGGTCATTCAGCTTTGTGACAAAAACTCCGCCTGCATCCGTTCTGATCAAGAAAGCGATCGGTCTTGACAAAGGTTCCAGTGTTCCCAACAAGGATAAGGTAGGTAAGCTTACTAAGGATCAGGTGAAAGAGATCGCGCAGAAAAAGATGCCGGACTTGAATGCCGCAAGCCTTGAGGCCGCAATACTGACAATTGAAGGCACTGCCCGCAGCATGGGCGTTGAGATTGTTTGAAAAAAGAGAGGGTGAAAACCAATGTCACAATTTTCTAAAAAACAAAAAGAGGCCCGTGCCAAGGTTGATAGATCGCGCACCTATTCCTTAAATAACGCCATTGAGATTGTCAAGGAAAGCTCCTACTGTAAATTCGACGAGACCGTTGATCTTGTGGTTCGTCTCGGAGTCGACCCGCGCCATGCGGATCAGATGGTTCGTGGAGCAGTCGTTCTTCCTAACGGACTTGGAAAAGAGGTCAGGGTTCTGGTCTTTGCCAAGGGCGAGAAGGAGCGGGAAGCTCGTGATGCCGGTGCTGATTACGTCGGGTCCGAGGATCTTGTGGCCAAGATTCAAGAAGGCTGGTTTGAGTTTGATATGGCCATTGCGACTCCTGACATGATGGGCGTTGTCGGTAAAATCGGTAAACTGCTCGGCCCCCGCGGCCTTATGCCTAATCCGAAGGTCGGAACTGTCACCTTTGATGTGGAGCGGGCTGTCAAGGAATGTAAGGCCGGTAAGGTTGAATATCGCGTCGAAAAGGCCGGAATCATTCATGCGCCTGTTGGTAAAGTTTCTTTTGAAAATGAAAAGCTCAGAGGGAATGTCGTTGCGTTGATTGAAGCGCTGATCAAGTCTAAGCCCTCAGCTGCAAAAGGCACCTATATCCGGAAGATATCATTGTCCTCGACAATGGGCCCTGGTGTTCCCTTGGATGTTGCCGAAGTTTCCGGACAGTTGTTATAGTTTGGCTTAATCGCCAAAGTCAAAGAAAGCAGGTGCTTGCGGCTAGTTAGCCACAAGCTTAAGTGAATTGACAGCCTGCCGAGACTTGCGGTTCGTAACTGATTTAGTACGCTCCAGACTTTGGCGGGGTCATTATGATCCTTACATCACAAAGAAAGGAGGGAGACGCTTGAATAGGGAAAATAAACAGCAAATCATCACTGAATTTCATGAAAAGCTGAAAAATGCAAAAGCGGTTTTTCTGGCGGATTTTCGTGGAATGAACGTTACTCAAGCTACAAAATTGAGAAACGACCTTCGCAATGCATCTGTAGAATATAAAGTTATCAAGAACACCCTGCTCGAGCTTGCATCAAAGGGGACTGACATTGAGACGCTTAGTTCTCACTATGCTGGTCCGACCGCAATCGCAATCAGTTACGATGATCCGGTCGAGGCAGCCAAGGTTCTGACTAGATGCGCAGATCGGA
>JAJZQA010000304.1 GCA_021810985.1 Deltaproteobacteria bacterium | reverse complement strand
CCGGATTTTCTGCTCCGCAGGCGATGGAAGTCGATGCAATTTCCCTCGTGGCGGGAGAGGATTTCCCGTACCTTCGCCTCATCTTCCGCGGGTAGTTTTACATCAAATATATCGCCCATGGCGCTGATCGTCAGTTGAATGGACGATTTGATAATCAGCAAGGCAACAATTATAGCCGCAAGTGAGTCAAGAATAGTTATTTTGGTAATGGCGATGAGCACCAAACCGGCTAGAACACCGATTGAGGTGTACACGTCCGCCCGCAGGTGCCAGGCGTCCGCTTCCAAGGCTACCGAACGTGTTTGGCGGGCCACCCTGAACAGGTAGCGGGAAACGAACCAGTTGACCAGTGCCGAAATTGCCATAACGGCGGTTCCAAGACCCAGGTGCTCGATCTCCGCCTTGCCCATGAGCCGCTGCGCTGCTTCATAGATAATATAAATAGCCGCTGCGAGGATCAGGAGTGCTTCCACAACACCGGAGACATTCTCCCACTTGCCGTGGCCGTACGGGTGGCGTTCGTCAGCTGGTTTTCCGGATTTTCCCACCGCGTAGTAGGCAATGATCGCGGCCAGGAGGTCCAGACCGCTGTGGATCGCTTCTGAAAGCACCGCAACCGATCCCATGAGTATCCCGACCGTCAGTTTTATGCCGACGAGTAGGGAGTTTGATAGCATGGAAATGCGTGCAGCTTTGACTTTTTTCTCTTGGTAATTTTTGTTTAGGTCATCCATTAGATTCTTTTCTATTCCTTGGCCGGGACGGCAGCCTTGCTTGCGTGAGTATCGTGATAAGTCTATCACAAGCTGAATAACATATCAGAAAGTAACACTTCCTGACACCGCAAAATTGTGTTTTTTCTGGACTGTGCGATTGTTTCTGGGCTGAGGAAGATGTGCGTGCTACCAGGGCAAGCAGGCGTCGGCAAGAGTTGTCTATTGCTGTGCATCTAAAGAATATCTTATGAGAGTTACCGAAATATATTTGTATTGCCGGTGATCATGCTGATAGGCTGGCAAGGAGGTAGTTTGTTGCTCCTCAGTGCTGACGAAGTCCTCTATCAGGTAAAGTATTCCGGAAGGTACCAGGTTGTTGCCTTGCTTTAAAGAGTTCCCCGTCTTTTGCTCCCTTTGCTGACTAAATAATAATCAGCTGCTCTTTTCTTCGGCGTATACGGCGAACTAGAACAATAAGAAACCCATAAAAGAAGGCACTTGTGGTTTTGGCATAGCGAATGCAGTATAGTTTTCCAAAGCGGAAATATAAAAAGTAAAACAGAATAGCCGAATACGTCGCCGTATTCGAAAGCAGTCAGGCAAAGGCGCCACCATCAATCAAATGGGGCGCCTTTTTTGTTGCCCCGAAAATTTACGGACGTTCCACGGATGAGTGGACGAAAGGAGAAACACAATGAGACAGATCGCTATCTACGGTAAAGGCGGAATCGGCAAATCAACCACAACCCAGAACACGGTGGCAGGACTTGCCTCCCTCGGCAAGAAGGTCATGATCGTCGGCTGCGATCCGAAAGCTGACTCCACCCGTTTGATTCTTCACGCTAAAGCACAGTCCACGGTAATGGATCTGGTCAGGGAACTGGGAACCGTTGAGGATCTGGAGCTGGAAGATGTTCTTAAGGTCGGCTACGGTGACGTGAAGTGTGTTGAGTCAGGCGGCCCCGAGCCGGGCGTCGGTTGTGCGGGCCGTGGTGTTATTACCGCCATTAACTTCCTTGAGGAGAACGGCGCCTATACCCCTGATCTCGACTTCGTATTTTACGACGTTCTTGGTGACGTTGTCTGCGGCGGGTTCGCCATGCCGATCCGGGAAGGTAAGGCGGAAGAGATTTACATCGTCTGCTCCGGCGAAATGATGGCCATGTACGCTGCCAACAACATCGCCAAGGGTATTCTGAAATATGCCTCTTCCGGCAAGGTTCGCCTGGCCGGCCTCATCTGCAACGCCAGAAAGACTGACAAGGAATTCGAACTGGTCTCGGCCCTGGCCGACAAACTCGGCACCCAGATGATCCACTTTGTCCCCCGCGATAACCAGGTGCAGAGGGCGGAAATGCGCCGGATGACCGTAATCGAATACTCTCCGGAGCACAAGCAGGCCGAGGAATACCGCGAACTGGCCAGAAAAATTGCTGAAAACAAAATGCTCGTAGTTCCTACCCCGCTGACCATGGATGAGCTTGAAGAGTTGCTGATGGAGTTCGGCATCATGGAGGCTGAGGACGAGTCGATCGTCGGCGTGGCTGAATCAGCAGAGAAGTAAGCTATCCAGAATACATGGGCGCGGTTCTTGAGAATTACGACACTAAAGTCCGCGCCCTTTTTGTATCCTTTTTACCAATAAACAAGCGGCGGAAGCCCCAGGAGCGTTGTTTCAGAAATCCGGGCCGAACGCCCTTATGCTAAAGGAGTTTCCAATGTCAGGTACCGCGAAAAAAATAGAGGGAATTACCAAGGAATCGACCCAGGAGATGATCGATAAGGCCCTGGAAGTTTATCCTGAGAAGGCAAAGAAAAAGAGGGCGCCGCATCTTGCTCCCAACGATCCGAATGCCGGTTCGGCCTGCGTCAAGTCCAACCGCAAGACGGTGCCGGGCGTCATGAGTGCCCGCGGCTGCGCCTATGCCGGCGCCAAAGGGGTGGTCTGGGGACCGATCCGCGACATGGTGCATGTCTCCCATGGCCCGGTCGGTTGCGGTTGGTACTCCTGGGGCACCCGGCGCAATCTGATGTCCGGCATCTGCGGCGTTACCAACTTCGCCATGCAGTTCACCTCCGATTTTCAGGAAAAGGACATTGTTTACGGTGGCGACAAAAAGCTGAAGCAGTTGCTCGGTGAAGCAAAAGAGTTGTTCCCGCTGGCCAAAGGTATCACGGTGCTCTCCGAATGCCCGGTCGGATTGATCGGTGACGACATCAACGCCGCCACCAAACAGGCTTCCGAAGAGCTCGATATTCCGATCATTCCCTGCAACTGCGAAGGTTTCCGCGGTGTTTCCCAGTCCCTGGGACACCACATCTCCAACGATACGATCCGCGACTACATCATCGGCACTCGTGAGTTTGCCGAGCCCGAAACGCCGTATGACATCGCCCTGATCGGCGACTACAACATCGGCGGCGACGTCTGGGCGGTAAAACCGTTGCTCGAGGAAATCGGTTTGAACGTTAAGGCCACCTGGACCGGCGATGGCCAGTTGGAGCATATCGCCGCCACCCACAAGGTGAAGCTGAACCTGATCCACTGCTACCGTTCCATGAACTACATGTGCAAAGTCATGGAAGAAAAATACGGCATTCCCTGGCTGGAGTTCAACTTCTTCGGCCCGACCAAGATCAAGGAAAGTCTGCGCAAGATCGGCGAGCAGTTCGACGACACCATCAAGGAAAACGTCGAAGAT
>JAJZQA010000303.1 GCA_021810985.1 Deltaproteobacteria bacterium | reverse complement strand
AATCCTCGCCGCCTTGAGATCATCCTTGTTCTGGAATTGGTATAAGAGCACCCGGTTGTTTATGGTATTCAATTGTCCAAACGATTCTTGCAGACGGCAGTGGAAATGTCAATCTGCAAATGCCGGAGGTCGCCCCCAAGCCGCTTTAGCGGGAAGGCGAAACCGTCGGCCAGCTGCCGCTGCCGCTGAGGTATTCGTGCAGGGCGCGGGCGGCCTTCTTTCCGGCCCCGATTGCCAGGATGACCGTGGCCGCGCCGGTTACGATATCACCACCGGCACAGACCCCCGGTTTCGTGGTTCGGCCGTCTTCGTCGGCAATGAAATAGCCCCGTTCGTTGGTTTCGACCCCGGTGGCGGTTGAGGCGACGATCGGGTTCGCCGACTGCCCGATGGCCACCACCACCATGTCCACGTCGACGACGAATTCCGAGCCTTTGATCGGGATCGGCCGGCGCCGGCCCGAGGCATCAGGCTCGCCCAGTTCCATGCGCAGACACTCAACTCCCGTAACCCAGCCGGTTTCGTTGCCGAGGAAGCGGACAGGGTTTACCAGGTAGTGGAACTTCACCCCCTCCTCCTCGGCGTTTTCGATCTCTTCGATTCGGGCCGGCATCTCTTTCCGGCTGCGCCGATAGAGGATCGTGGCTTCATCGGCGTCAAGCCGCAGCGACATCCGGACCGCATCCATCGCCACGTTGCCGCCTCCCAGAACCGCAACTTTTTTCCCGGTGGCAACCGGGGTGGTGAAGTGGGGAAACTGGTAAGCCTTCATCAGGTTGCAGCGGGTCAGGTATTCGCTGGCCGAGTAAACGCCGTTCAGATTTTCGCCCGGAATGTTGAGGAAACTCGGCGCTCCGGCACCGTTGCCGAGGAATACCGCATCGAATTCTTCCAGGAGTTCGTCGACGCTGGCGGTTCGGCCCACGACAAAATTGGTCACCAATTTTACCCCGAGTTGCTGGATGACCTCCAGTTCCAGCCGGACGATCTCTTTCGGCAGCCGGAATTCGGGAATGCCGTAGAGCAGGACGCCGCCCGGTTCGTGCAGGGCTTCGTACAGGGTAACATCATGACCCAATTTGACCAAATCGCCCGCAACCGTGATCCCGGCCGGTCCGGCTCCCACCACCGCAACTTTTTTTCCGGTTGGCGGTGCAATGGCCGGTGTCGGCAGTTGCTCTTCGAATAGGGCGTAATCACTGGCGAAACGCTCCAGGCGGCCGATGGCCACCGACTTGAATTTCTTGCCCATGACGCAGGTCAGTTCACATTGGTTTTCCTGGGGGCAAACCCGGCCGCAGACCGCCGGCAGGGCAGAGCTGGCGCGCAGGATGCGCGCGGCGTCGAGAAAATCCCCTTCGGCGATCTTCTTGACAAAACCCGGGATGTCGATCTCCGCGGGACAGTTGGTAACACACTGGGGGTTTTTGCAGAGCAGGCAGCGCTCCGCTTCTTCCATGGCGGTTTCGCGATCCCAGCCCAGGGCCACTTCGTTGAAGTTACGGACCCGTTCCGCGGGATCCTGGTGCGGCATTTCGTGCCGGGGAATGGCGCAACGTTGTTGTACGGTCAGCTCTTTTTTCACCGGCAACCTCCCTGGCAGCCGCCGTGCTCATGGTAGTGCTCCAAAGCTTCTTTCTCTTGGCGGCTGTACATTTTCTGGCGGGACATCATTTCGTCCCAATTCACTTCGTGGCCATCGAAATCAATCCCTTCGGAACAAACGAAGCGGGTTCTGCCGGCAACGGTGACACGGCACGAACCGCACATTCCGGTGCCGTCAACCATGACCGAGTTCAGGGAGACGATGGTCTTGAGTTTGAGCGGCATGGTCATCTGGGAGATGACCTTCATCATGATCGGAGGGCCGACCGGATAGACCAGCACGATCTTTTCGCCGCCATCGAGAAGTCCCTGCAGCACGTCGGAGACCATTCCCTGCGTGCCATAGCTGCCATCGTTGGTGGCAACCAGTACTTCATCACAAACGCCTTTCAGCAGATCTTCGCAAATGAGGAGGCTCCTGGTTTTTGCTCCCAGAACCGCGATGACGCGGTTGCCGGCTTCTTTGAAGGCACGTGCCACGGGGTAGCCGGCGGCAATGCCGAAACCTCCCCCGACCATGACGAAGGTGCCGTCCAGTTTTTCCACATGGGTCGGATTGCCCAGGGGGCCAACCACATCCAGGATCGAATCCCCTTCCTTCATGCTTGCCAGCAATTCCGTGGTCGCGCCGATTTCCTGAAAAAAGATATCGATCGTCCCGGCTTCCCGGTCCCAGTTTGCGATGGTCAGCGGAATCCTCTCGCCATTTTCGTGGATGCGGAGCATAAAAAACTGCCCTGCCTGGCATTTTCGCGCGATCAAGGGAGCCGCGAACCGCATGTGCCAGGTCCGTTCCGTCAATATTTCCTTCAATAGTATCGTATGCATGGAATCCTCTTATGTATTCGGGAAGACAGGTTCGTGCAAGCGAACCGCTCTCCGGCTTTTTTTCGTAGTAGGGGCGGCCACCGGTGGCCGTTCAATCAGGGCAGGCACAGGGGCCTGCCCCTACGTAAACAGCAGTTCTTCCAGTCTGTTCCAGAGCGGTTCCCTTCCTTCCTTGGAAAGGGCGGAAAAAAAGACTAATTCATTCAGCGGAACCTCAAGGGTCCGGGCGATAACCGCCGCCTGGCGTGCCCGTTCGTTGCGGGAGACCTTGTCGCATTTGTTCACCACCAGGACCACCGGAATGTTGTAGGTGCTGAGCCATTGGCGCATGAGCTGGTCTTCGCGGCTCGGGACCCGTCGCACGTCAAGGATCAGCACTACGCAGCGGAGGCTCTCCCTCTTCGCCAGGTAGGTTTCAATCATCGGCCCCCATTCCTTTTTTACGGCAAGGGGGACGCTTGCAAAACCGTAGCCGGGCAGATCGGTGAGGATAAACTCTCCGTTTACCAGGAAAAAATTGATCAACTGGGTGCGACCCGGCGTCCTGCTGGTGCGCACCAGGCTCTTTCTGTTCACCAGGGTGTTGATGAGAGATGACTTTCCCACATTCGAGCGCCCGGCAAATGCCACTTCCGGCAGCTCGCTTTCAGGGTAATGGGCTGGTGTTACGCCGCTTTTGATGAATTCCGTACTTTTCAGGTCCAATCGCTACCGCCGTGGAGAAATTTTTGCAGTATTATAAACAGCGCAGGGCATTCTTTCAATTCTTTATATCCATTTCCGGTTTTTCGCCGATAAACCAGGAGTCCGGGAGACTGTCGTCCAGCCTGAGGGATGCCGCTGCCATGCCATGAAAATTCGTGACTAACAGCGGAAAATACGGTAGTACTATACCCATACTATACAGGCAGGGGAGTCCCTATGGCAGGAAAATATCAAAGTAATTTTCTAAAAAAAGTCATGGCTCGGAGAGATTTCAACAAACATCTTTCTCA
>JAJZQA010000302.1 GCA_021810985.1 Deltaproteobacteria bacterium | reverse complement strand
GTTAGCTTGGGCGCAGTGCGGTAAATTCTCTCGGTGTGGTCGACGATGAATTCTTTGGCTATCGGGATAACTGGATGAATATGGCCGACCGGCTTGAAAAGACCAGGATGGTTTCTTCTCAGGACGCAGAGGCATTGCGCTGGCTGTGGGCGTTCGGCGAGATGATCGCCAATACCGACATGCACTTTGGGAATGCTTCGCTTATCATGAAGGATTTTGGCAAGCCGACCTTTTCACTTGCGCCGGCGTATGACATGCTTCCGATGTTGTACCGCCCCCGGGAGGGAGAACTAACCTCTCCCCAATTCACGCCGCCGCTGGTCGCATCAGTGTCCCGTTGGGAAGGTGCCCGCCAGAGTGCACTGCAGCTCTGGGAAGCGGCAACTCATGACGAGCGGATCTCGCCTGAGTTTCGAGAGGTCTGTGCTCGTAACCGTGAGACGCTCGGTACCACGACGCGAGGTCCGCGGCTTGTTTCGTGGCGTCAACAATAGGGAGATTGTAGAGGAAGGGGAGATAACGGATATGTGCAGTGAGCCGAACATTTACGAGCAGTTTGTCGAGGGTCATTCCCGCGAAACAATGAAGGCCTGGGTGCTTAAATACGGTGAGGTCGGGACATGGCTGATCTTCCATGATGCCTTCGGCGGCATCGTTGATTTCCACTTCGCAAAGATAAAGGGAGTCAATCAGAAGAACGGCCGGATTTATCTTGATAGTCCGACTGTGCCGATCGGGGCACATTATAGAAGTGGCCAGAACTGCTACCATCCAAAAGGACAGAAGTGGCTATTGGAACCAACGCCAGAGCGAGTGAAGATTGCTCTCCTGGGGAAACCTATGTGGCAGATCGGCAGTAGGCATGAAGGCCCCTTTGTGCCAGGAAAATCTTTTGACTTTTCCGGTTGCCGACAGGAAGTCATTGCGCAGACAATTCGTATTTATGGGATCAATCCGGAGGACATTTCGTGGCCTGTCTTTGGTTGGTCTGAATAATTCGATCAGTTGCGAGGTTCAGGGGGCGTATGAGATGCGAAGGATGGCGCCGTGTTGAGGCCGCCGCCTCAAGTCGTGGAGAGCGTACGGGAGTTTCTGGCGGCTCGATAGGAAAATCAAAAATGGAGATCCTTGGAGTTATGACAAAACAGCAGCGACTCAAAATCTTGCGAATTCTTGCTGGCTTTGATGCAAAAAAACTGGCAAGCGCAATGGAAATTTCTCCCGGGACTATTTCTCTGTGGGAAAGTGAAAAAAAGAAATTAGACATAAGTTCGTTTTCCCTTCTTAAACTTGCAGGACTCCTTGGTGTAAATCCTGAGTATCTCGCTGATGGGCCATGTCCCGACCAGGCCATTTTCGCTACAGTATGGCAGCCGGTATTACCGGAGACCGTACAACACCAGCGTGCCACCACCGCAATTATCAATTCCCTGTTTCCGGAAATTTTGTCGGAGATGGGGTTCGATTTGAGAGCTTCGGTCCACCTGTTTGATGGTGATGTGTACCTGCTCGGGGACAAAGAGACGAGGGAGTTTTCAATCATACTGTTGGTGAAAAATCACTACAATTCTCTATTTTCGCGATTGTTTGAGGCCCACAAAGAGCTTACTTCCCTCCCGCCTGTAAATCTTCCGGGTTCAATTGACGGTTTCGGCAGCCAGACCCTTGAGACGATCAGCGTGAAATTGGGGAAAGTATCCACTGGAAATATACCCAAAGCTCTTGATCAGTTCAGAGCCAAAGATTCTGAAAAAGAAATACGGATCGACCTGGACAAACTGCGCAAGAAAATGAATACTTTTCTCGCCGTGATCCTCAAGAACCAACCAGAGGAGCAACATATCGCCGAAATAACAAACCTCTTTGTGGCAAAATTGAGAGCAGGGCAACCCGGTGTTGGGATTGAAGATATCCGAAAAATTAAACATAGGGGAGGGCCTCTATGAAATATTTGCTCTATGGAATGCTAATTATTTTGGCGGTTTTTGTTTTTAGAATTGGAATGCGTTCCGACAATATGAAGGCTATACTGAGCCAACATTCCGCTCTTCAAAACCTCGATAAGAGGATACCGGTCAATACTAGATACATACTACTTGAGGAAGACCAATGCCCGAATGGGTACGATGAAGTCAAGTATGCGGGTGATGGGATGGACATTCTTATACCAGCCGGTACATTAGTCGTTGGAAACGGCGGGTCAGGAGCAAAAAAATATCACCTCTGCTCCAAGAAGGGTGAAAGACAAACGTTACTTCCCCCTGTAAAAGAGTAACACAGGATACTCACTGCCAACGACTTATTACGGATTACGGAGGAAATGGCATGAAGAAAAAAGCCTGTACGTCAGGTCTCAGCGGTAAACAAAAGAACAGATAGATGCTAACCGCCCCAGCATCCGTTCACGAAAAATGAACAAGCGGAAATCGTGAACGACCACTTGCCAGGCTTCCCACACTTCCGCTTATCAAAATTGGCCATAACATCCCGATGTTCAAGGCGGGAATGATATTGATGTATCATATACAGAACATATATGGCTTTACGTGGTAGAGTGTTTCACATATAATACACTTCATGCTATTTACGATTGGCGAAGAAATACGGAAAGAGCGAAAGCGCCGGAAAATTTCCCAGGGAACCATTGCGAAAAACTTAGGGATGAGCCGATCTACAATCAGCCAAATCGAGACCGGCACAGTACAGGAAGTCGGAGTCCGCAAACTGATCCGAATACTCGATTATCTCGGCCTGGAGATCAGAACACGCCCGAAAGGGTCTCCTCCTACGCTAGACGAGTTGCGGGAACAACAGAAAAATTAATGCACCGAAAAATTCTTCAAAAAAACATGAGTTGTATTGTCAATACAACACAGCATAACACGATGCAATCACCGGAAAACCAACTATGCCCACTCTCCAGCCACAAGACCACCTGAACACGGCAAACCGCCTATACCCTCACGCATGGAAACTTGTCGAAAAATTCTTGCTGGACAAAGGCAAAGATATCCCCGATTGGCCGGCATGGTGTTTTTTACCCATGGCCGCATGGTATGCCATTGTCAGCGAAGGCGGAGATCTCTCCCAAAAAACTCACTTGATCTCAGACGTAGGCCGACTGGCAGCTATCGGCACTTGGCGCTATACTCAAGATATTTATCGCTTCGACGATGACGTTGCCAGGGCCATTGCTGCAACCGAAATCGTAGGTGATCTTCCCGCTGATGTGTTTATGCGACTTCCGTCCTGGTGCGTGTACGTGGAAGTGCCGCAAGCTATCAACCTGAACGGCATTGTTGGCTTCTGGGCACACTTGGAACACGACATAAACACCGGGCGCAAAGAGTTGCGTTTATTGATTGACGGTGCCGATGGACTATTCCCCCTCCCTGTTCACCTTGGCCCATGGACACTGAGCGAAGCAGTTGAACG
>JAJZQA010000301.1 GCA_021810985.1 Deltaproteobacteria bacterium | reverse complement strand
TTTGGTTCTTTCCATATCATTCACCTCCTTCCGTTCCAGAACTAAACAGCTCGGTAAATATACTTGCTTTAATTATTTACTGTCAATTGTTTTAATGTTATCTTTCCGCAATCAATATTAGTAGCACGTATTACTCGAGAACTCCGCACTGGCAAATCGAATATAAAGGTAATTTTTCTACGATTTTTTTGGGAACCATTTATTCTTTCGTCCTGTCAAATTCCGTAAAAGATCAATTGAAGGGAGAACGAACCATGTTAACGACGAAATCATTGAAAGACGCAAAGGAAAAGGTATCGCACGTAATGGCAGGGAGAGCCATGATTGCCTGCCTGCTGCTTGGCTCTCTCTGCATGGCAGGCTGCAGCAAAGAAGTGGTTAAACCCGAAGATCCACTGTCAACCATCATCCCGACGGAGATTCCTGAACCCGCGGACTTTCGCGCAGCAGGGATAAGGCACAAACTTGCCATGGAAAGATTCTTACCACCCCCTTTATCGACTCCTTCATACCGTCCGGCACTCCAACCGGATTCTTTCCAGGACTTCAACACCGAGGAATATAACCGGGTCCAGGAAAACCCGTTCCTTGAAGTACTCAAGAATCCCCAATCCACTTTCTCCATTGATGTGGACACCGCCTCCTATACCAACGTCAGACGCTTCATCAACAGCGGAAAACTTCCGCCTCCCGATGCGGTCAGAATCGAAGAACTGATCAATTATTTCAAGTATGATTATCCACAACCAACGGGAAACCAGCCTTTTTCTTTCAACAGCGAGGTAACCAGCGCTCCTTGGAACAAGGAAAACAAACTGCTCCTCATCGGCCTTCAAGGTGTCGACATTGCGACGGAAAAACTCCCGTCCGCTAATCTGGTCTTTCTCATCGATGTATCCGGATCCATGGATCAGGAGAACAAGTTGCCGCTTCTTATCAAGTCCTTCAAATTACTGGTGAGCAAGTTAAGAAAACAGGACTCGGTAGCCATCGTCGTCTATGCCGGTCAAGCGGGACTGGTGCTCCCGGCCACAAGTGGCGCCGACAAAGGGAAAATACTGACCGCCCTGGAAAGCCTCCAGGCCGGCGGCAGCACTGCCGGTGGTGAAGGAATCCAATTGGCGTACCGGATTGCCAAAGAAAACTTCAAAAAGAAAGGCAACAATCGGGTCATTCTGGCCACTGACGGCGATTTTAATGTCGGGGCGTCAAGTGATGCCGAAATGGAGCGGCTCATTGAACAAAAACGCGAGGACGGAGTTTTCCTCAGCGTGCTTGGATTTGGCATGGGTAACTACAAAGACGCGAAGATGCGAAAACTTGCAGACCGTGGAAACGGAAATTACGCCTATATCGATAATTTGCAGGAGGCGAGGAAGGTTCTGGTTTCGCAGTTTGGCGGGACCCTGCTGACCATTGCCAAGGATGTCAAACTGCAGGTCGAATTCAACCCTGTCAAAGTCAAATCCTATCGTTTAATCGGTTATGAAAAACGGTTGCTGCGACCAGAGGATTTCGCTGACGACAGCAAAGATGCCGGAGAACTTGGTTCCGGTCATACCGTCACCGCCCTCTACGAGATCGTGCCGGCAGATGGGACATTCTCCAGAAGCCAGGAACTGACGTACCAGACAACTCAGATAAAAACTGACGCCCAGGCGAAAAACGAACTGGCCACCATACGCTTCCGCTACAAAAAACCGGCTGGAGAAACCAGCAGTGAAATCACCAGAAAGATACCTGCCGGTAGCGTTGACATCAATAAGGCGGGAGAAAATATCCGTTTTGCGGCAGCAGTAGCGGAATGGGGTATGATATTGCGGAACTCGGAATACAAAGGAACAGCCACGTATGCTCAGCTTCTGGAACTGGCGCGTAAGGCCAAGGGTACGGACAGCCAGGGCTATCGAGCCGAATTCATCAGGATGGTGGAAATGGCGGAAATGCTGGATGGCACTTCATCGCTTTCAAGAAATAGCACTGATGATTTGCAGGATACAATCATGATTCACTAACACGTCAGGCATCATTCCGGGACCCGGGAGAAATAGTGGATACCGTCGAGGGTAGTGATAAAATTATCAACATGGAGGAAGGCATCACCACAAGAAAGGAGTATGGTCATGATCAAACCTATCCCTGAAGGATTTCACACGGTAACGCCGTATGTCGTATTGAAAGATTCGCGCAAAGCCATCGAATTCTACCAGAAGGCCTTCGGCGCAGAGGAACTGTTCCTTATGCCCGGACCCGATGGCAAGGGGGTAATGCACGCGGAGATTCGCATTGGCGACTCGATCATCATGTTGTCGGATGAAAACCCGCACGATCCCTGCAAGAGTGCTGAATCCATCGGCGGCTCACCCGTATCATTTTATCTCTACGTAGAGCATGTCGATGAGGCTTTCGCGAGGGCGATAAACGCTGGAGCATCGTCAATGATGCCTGTTCAGGAGATGTTCTGGGGGGACCGCATCGGTGCCGTAAAAGATCCATTCGGCCACAACTGGACTCTGGCGACACACACAAAAGACCTCACAGCGGAAGAAATCGAACTGGGGGCAAAAGCAGCCTTTAGTCAGATGTCCTGCAAAAAGTGAGCAGTGAAAAAAATTTTCTAGACATTATTCACACGAGGCAATAACAGGATTGCACAATTACGGAAGCGGGATCGTTAGCGGTCCCGCTTCACGCATTTTTAAAGCAGAAAATGAATAACCGCATCATGTGCCAACATACCAACCTTGCTTTCCCCCTCAGGGCGAGGAAATAATCGAAAAAACGAACGATAGATCAGTGTATACACATAAAATAGGCAGTTGTTGCTTGACAGTGGCCAGGTAATGAGTGAATTTACAGCATCGACTACTGTCGCACGCTGAAATATATTGCGGCTGCAGACCTGAATCATCACATACCTTCAAGGAGACACGCATGTTGAAAAAGAAATTGATCGTTGTATCGTGCGGTATTGCGTTGTTCGGATCCGGCTGTCAACCGATGGTCCTCAAACAGGACATACCGGTTTCGAGCAATCCGCTCGGTGCTAAAATTATTGCTGACGGAACTCTCGTTGGGCAAACACCTGCCACCGTCTCACTGGAACGCACCAAAAGCCACATCATCACTCTTGTTAAAGATAACTACCGGCAGGAAGATGTCGTCATTTCCCGACAGTATCAATCAAATAAAGTACTTTTAAATGCGGTGCAGTCAGGGGTTAATTCGGGACTTTTTTTCAAGAATGCTAGAATGGCTTTAAACAGTGGTGTGGGCAGCATCTCCGGACAGGAACAAACGGGCGAAGCTTACGTCCTTACCCCAGCCACGGTGCGGGTAACGCTTATTCCCCTCGACGGCCGTGCGACGACTGACTTCGGATCCGGAGGATACCCTGCTGACACCTCTGCCGCCAACAGCCAAAATCAGCCGGACGATCAGGAC
>JAJZQA010000006.1 GCA_021810985.1 Deltaproteobacteria bacterium | reverse complement strand
GCTAGGAGCCTGTCGGACTTAGGAAATCGAAGCGAAAATTCGGCTGGGCGAGGACAGATTTTGTCGATTTTGCAGGGTAATAGTTGTTCTATTGCCCAAAAAAGCGGCGAAATATGGACCGTCCAGACGGATTTGCAGCAGGTTTACCCTAAGTGCGACAGGCTCCTAGACACTATAGATAGTTTAGGGAGGAACCGATGAAAAAAAGTATCAAGAAGGGGACATACCTTTTTCCAACGCCCACGGCAATGGTCTCCTGTGCCGCGGAAGTCGGGGTACCGAACATAATCACGATTGCCTGGGTGGGGGTTGTCTGCTCCGAACCACCGGTGCTGAGTGTGTCGATCAGGCCTGGCAGGTATTCCCATGGTCTGATAAAGAAATCCGGAGAGTTTGTGGTGAATATTCCCCGGGAAGGGCAAATCCGGGAACTGGATTTCTGCGGGGTTGCCAGCGGCCGGGAGGTGGACAAATTCAAGGAACTGGGGCTTACCCCGGTGCCGGGCAGCGAGGTAGCCGCACCCCTCATCAAGGAATGTCCGGTGAACCTGGAATGCCGTGTCATCGAGATCAAGAGTCTGGGAACTCACGACCTGTTCCTGGCTGAGATCGTGGCGGCTCATATGGATGAAGAGGTAATGAACGAAAAGGGCGCGATCGATATTGCCAAGCTGAGTCCTATTGCTTACTGTCCCCAGGCTTCCCAGTACTGGAGCCTGAAGGAGGCGATTGGGACCTATGGTTTTACCGGAGGAAAGAAGTAAGGTTTTTCGGCAGGGAAATTAAAGCGGGGGGAATAAGCGGGTTGCCGGCTTGTGTTCAATTCGGAGAAAATTCTCTGGTTATTTCCCCCGCGACGATGCGGAAAATATCGCCAGAGCCGTTGGTCCAGCGGTCTCCTTCCCGGAGAGGATAGGGGACTTCCCTGCGGCCGAGATAAACCGTTTCGTCTCCCAGATAGGCGAACCACTCCAGGTTGCCGTTCATCCAGATCTTGTTTTTCAATTCCACGGGGGTAGCCTCCAGCCGCGAGTACAGCAGGCTTCTTTCCTGTTTTGCCGGCATTCATTCTCCCGTATCCTGCAAGTTTTTGCAAGAAAATGAACGGAGCCTTCCCTGAGTTTTCCGCATTCCGTTCGTACTAGTGGTTTTGTGGTCGTTCACAAGGAAGATTCTCCCGGTTGTTTCCGTCGTCGTATTGCGGTAGAGTAGTTTCCGGTTGAATTTGGTAAAAGAAAGGTTCGGAATTTCTAGTGGTAAACATTGTCCTTTTGACAAATCAGGAGCGACTGCTCAAGATTTTCAACGGTTCCGCGGTGCAGCAGGCCGGAAAATTTCGTATCGCGAGCGCTATCCACGAGGTCTTCTCCCTGGTTTCTCCTCATAGTCGAAATCTGATTTTTATTCAGGAGCGTCTGGGTGAAATGTCCGGAGAGCTCCTTGCGTACCGCATTGGTGAAGAATTAAAGGGAAAAAAGGTCAGGATTGTTCTGTTCGGTGACCCGGAATCAATTCCGTTGTCCGGCAGAAAGCCGTTTCAGGCGGTGCTTGACAGCACGTTGAGTGATAGCGAGCTTACCGCGGCAATTCTGGACATCGTTTCCGCGCCCGCGGCAGGGACGAAAAAAAAGAAGATGTCCGTCAAGAACAAGCAGCCGCGGCAGGCAGTTGAGAAAAAACCGGTTGAGCCGGAACCGCCTGTTCTGACCGAAAGCATCGCTGATGTGGTGAAAATCCAAGGGTCAGTTCCGTATCCGGCTCAGGAATTCTCCCCGCGAAATGTTACTCCTGTTTCTGATGAGCCCAAGATGTCTTTTCAGGCGAAACTGGAAAGTGCGCTGAACGAAGCAAACGGTGAGCGTATCGTGCCGCGGCGGGAGATTCCCCTGGTGTCGCCGGATGCTATAGCCGGTCCGCTTCGGGTCACCTGGGGCAAGCCTACTTTCCGCGAGCGCCTCCGCCAGCCCAGACTTCTCCTGATTCTTGGCGCAGTGGGCGCATGTTTCCTGGCCCTGATAGTTATGTTCTCTGTTTACCAGCAGAAACCGGGCGGGACTGCCGAAGTTCCGCGCGCCTTGTCCTCACAGCCGGGCGCAGAGGGACAGGTGGCTTCACCGGCCTTTCAGAATTTACCGGGCGCTCTCCCTGCTTTTCTGCCTCGCCAGGCCGCGGACAGTACCTACGGCAAGGCCAATCCTGGTTGGGAGCGCTACCAGGGTCCCTTGACGGAATTCAGGATCTTCCGGGAAAAGGGCCTGATTCGCGCGCTCCAGATTATCGACCGGAGTGGGCAGGGTATCAGCCCCTCCCTGCTTTCCACCGTTTTGACCGAGATGGCTGGTGACAGGCAGTATGTGGTAGAAACAACGGAGCAAAAAGGGACGTATGTCGTTGAAAAGGGCAGCGTCCTTACGGGAGATCGGATCATTGTCTATCGCAAGGAGCCGGAGCGGTCCGTGAAGGCATTTGTCTTGGACATAAAGTAAGCGCAAAGCGCTTTTCCTGAAAGTATTTCATTACCCAAGCGGAAACGGAGAATACATGTCTGCCGGAAAAAATCAACATCCCTGCTTCCCGATTTTTTACGGACTGCCAGTTGCGCTGATTCTGCTCTTTTCCTTATGTACTCCTGGACGGGGCTTCGCTGCCGGCTCACCTTTCGAGATCGAGATCGGTGACCTGGAGCGAGGTAGTGCGGTTTCAAAAGAGCGGAAAAAGCCGCGTGCGCGGCCTGCGGCCAGGAAGAAGAGGCGCAGCAAGAGAATCGCCGTGCCACACCCGAAGGCCGAGGAACGGCAGGAGGGGGACTACACCAGGTATACCGTTCGACCCGGGGATCATATTTTTAAAATCCTCACGATGCGTTTTGGCCTGTCGTCGGCAAAAGCGGAGGCACTGATCCCTGAGGTCAAGAGAATAAACAGAATTGTTGACACTTCCGGGCTTCAGATCGGTCAAACCCTGTTGCTGCCCCTTTCCGGGAAGAAAATCATTGCTCCCCGGGAAACCGTTCAGGCTCCCGTCCCTTCTCCTGCCCCAGTTTCAGCTCCGGTCTCTGCCCCGCCAGCCGCAGCGGCAAGCCCGGCGGCGGAATCTCCCACCCCGTCTCCACGTGTGGATGAAGGGCTGTTGCGCCGGGCCAAAGATTTCTGGGCGCGGCTTTTTCCCGAGAGGCAGCCGCCGGAAACAGCGACCGGGAAAGAAAAGGCCGGTTCGGCGCGGGAACCGTCTCTGGCCGGGCTCAACGGCAGGGAAATCCATATCGTGCCACCGGGTGTGCAGCCGGTATTCGGGAACTACTCCGGTGTGGTTGCGGAAAAAGGGGAAACGGTTGTCGCTGATCCTGCCGACGAGAAGGGCTTTGTGAAAGAGCTGCTGCAGGCAGCGGGGTTTGCCACGACCGACGGGGGCGCTCCCCTGGAATTCGGAACCGAAGCGAAACTATTGCTGAAGGTGGATTTTACCGCGGCGCAAAGAGTAGCGGGGGTGGCGAAGCGCAACACAATCCTGGTGTCGTTGGAGAAAAATGGCTGTCAGGCACTACCGGAAAGTTTTGTCTCCTATCTTGCGGCGAGGAATTTTCGTTTGGTGGGGTGGTGCGAGACGACGGAATCCGCTCCGGTTTCTTCTTCTGTCACCGTGCGTTCCGCGCTTCCCGGCAAGCCTGAGGCGCTGGTGGATACGATTCTGGAAGCACTGGGGATACAAGCGAGCAAGGAGTATCCGATTGAGATCAAGGTCGGCCAGGCTGGATCAGCCCCACTGAGTGTCACCGTTGACAGATATTTCGAAGGGAACGGGAAACGCTTCTTCGTCGATTTCGGCACTGCCACCCCGAATCGTGCCACGCTCTTTCGCCTTCTGGAATTGGCCGGCTACCTGAGAATCGCAATTGCCGGTGCGGAAGATGTGCGAACCGTGGCCGCGAAAATTTCCTCGGCAGTAAATATTCCGGCAGACTACCGCACCCATCGACTAACCTCGTTGCCCGATGGACTTTTCACCCTGGATCTGGCGGGAATCCTTTTCCGGATACCGGGACCGGCTGGCGAAAAAGTATTTTTGACCGATGGTTCCGTGGAACAGCCGTTTTTCGATTTGCTGAAAACCGTTGCATGGGGTACACCATAATTATGGCGGAAACTGTGCGACTTACAGAAATAGTAATCAAGGTTTACCCGATCTGAAATCACCCTACGAGAAGGAGTCACAATATGAAATTCACCAAGATGCAGGGCGCTGGCAATGATTATGTCTATGTGAATTGTTTTGAAGAAAACGTCGAAAATCCTGCTGAGCTGGCACAAAAGGTTTCCAACCGCAACTTTGGCATCGGCTCTGACGGCCTCATCCTGATCATGCCGTCGACGGTTGCCGATGTGCGGATGCGCATGTTCAACTCCGACGGCTCGGAATCGGAGATGTGCGGAAACGGTATTCGCTGTGTCGCCAAGTATGCCTATGATCAGGGGATCGTCGCTAACAAGGAGATCACCGCGGAAACCGGCGCCGGAATTCTGACGCTGCAGCTTTTTGCCAATTCCGCCAACAAGATTGACCGGGTGCGGGTCAACATGGGCGAACCGCGCCTGGTCCGTTCGGAGATTCCGATGCTTGGAGACGCCGCGAGCCGAGTTGTCGACGAGCCGCTCAATATCCTCCATTCCACCTTCAAGATTACCTGTGTTTCCATGGGCAACCCCCACTGCGTCATCTTCGTTGACGATGTGGAGGATTTTCCGGTGGAGAAGTACGGCCCTCTGATTGAAAACCACGAAATGTTTCCCCGCCGGACCAACGTGGAGTTTGTGCAGGTGATCTCCCGGACCGAGGTACGTCAGCGGACCTGGGAGCGGGGCGCCGGCGAAACCCTGGCCTGCGGGACCGGGGCAAGCGCGGTGACCGTGGCCTGTGTGCTGAACGGTTTGACCGAACGGCGGATCGTCAACCATCTTTCCGGCGGCGACCTGGAGATGGAATGGCCGGAAAACGGCCCGGTGTTCATGACCGGCCCGGCGGTTCAGGTGTTCACCGGCGAAATTGATCTGTAGGCATTCACGGCTTCAATGACGGGAAAGGAATACTTTTTATGGACTATCTTGGAGCCCACATGTCGATCTCCGGAGGGCTCTCCAAGGCCATCGACCGGGGCAGCGCAGCCGGCTGCGGTGTGATCCAGATCTTTACCCAGAACTCGAATCAGTGGCGCGGCAAAGAGGTCAGCGACTCGGAGGTTGCCCTGTTTCGGGAGAAACGGGCAGCGGCCGGGATTTACGACATTGTTTCCCATGACATTTATCTGATCAATCTGGCAGCCGCGCCGGGAGAGGTGCGGGACAAGAGCCTGGCCGGTTTCCTGGAGGAGATGGAGCGCTGCGCCCGCCTCGGCATCGACAAGATCGTCATGCATCCCGGCTCGCACGTGGGTGAAGGAGAAGAAACCGGGATCAGCCGGATCGTCGAGGCCTTCGACTATCTCCTGGAGACAGGAAAAGACTATACCGGAAAGATCCTCCTTGAGACCACGGCCGGTCAGGGGACCAATATCGGCTACCGTTTCGAGCAGCTCGGGGAAATTCGCACCCGTTCCGCGCATCCCGACCGTTTTGGCTACTGCTTTGATACCTGCCACACCTTTGCGGCCGGCTATGATTTTACCAGCGCAGAGGGTTACCAAAAAGTATTTGCTGAATTTGACCGGATCCTCGGGCTGGAGAATCTCCTGGCCTTTCATTTCAACGATTCCAAAAAAGGTCTCGGCAGCCGCGTTGACCGCCATGAGCATATCGGCCAGGGCGTCCTGGGTCTTTCCGGATTCCGCTTGCTCATGAACGATGAAAGGTTTGTCCGGGTTCCCAAGATCCTGGAAACGCCGAAAGGGGACAATGAGGAGATGGATGCCATCAACCTGAAGACACTGCGAGATCTGGTGGAATAGGGAGGTCGGGCATGAAAGAGAAGATCGAAATCATCCAGGGAGACATCACCAAACTGGCCGTGGACGCCATTGTCAATGCCGCCAACAACACGCTGCTGGGCGGCGGCGGGGTGGACGGAGCCATCCATCGAGCAGCAGGACCGAAACTGGTGGCGGAGTGTGCCACACTCCTGGGCTGCAAGACCGGCGATGCAAAGATTACCGCGGGGTACCGGTTGCCGGCGAAACATGTCATCCACACGGTCGGCCCGGTCTGGCATGGCGGCGGCAAGGGCGAGCCCGAGCTGTTGCGCAGTGCCTACCGTCGCTGCTTTCAGGTGGCCCGGGAAAACAGTTTGACATCGATCGCCTTCCCGGCCATCAGTGCCGGAGTCTATGGCTATCCCATGGCCCAGGCCGGTGAAATTGCCCTGCACGAGGCAAAGGCGGCGCTGGAAAGCTATCCTGAGTTCGAGCGGGTTATCTTCGTTCTCTTCAACGAGGGAGCCCTGCGGATTTACCAGGAAACCTTCAAGAAGATATTTTCATAATGGGGAAGGGGGAGCTGGACGGCTCCCACTTCTGCCTGTTTTTTACCGGTAGTAACCGTTATGATTCAAGCGCCAGATATCTCTGCTGGCGACATTCAGCCGCTGGTTCAATATCTGCCGTTCCCGGAAAGTCAAATGACCGTCGGACTTCATCCTTGCTTCCATAAACCTGATGCGGGCCTGCTCTTTTTTCAGCACCCGTGCTTCCCACGGAGTGAGTCGACCGCTGGCAACTCCCCGATCAATCCTTCTTTCCTGCCGCACTTCCCTTCTGTCGACCCGCGGATCCCAGGTGGATCCGGCGCTGGCGATTCCGGCACCCATTACCAGTAAAATACCTGCCATAATTCCTACAACGAGATTTTTTTTCATTTTCACACCTCCTGTTAATTTCTTGGGAAGCTTCCCGCAGAGCGCTCTGTTGTGTTGTTGACCTTTTCAACGCGCCCGGAACAACCGGGTTGACAGATTCCAGCAGAGGGAGGTGCTTGTTTATGTGTGGCGTTTTGCCGCCGACTGGTTTGTCCGCTGACGATCAGGGGGAGGAAGAAGAGTACGGGAATAAAAAGGCAGAGTAATTTATTGGGGAAAGACTGAAGCGAGAACAGCAGGCTGATATGCAGAAAAGGCGGCCAGTGGCCGCCTCCTGTCGAACTTTAAACTGATTTTTTAGGCTCTACGAGAGGATTTCCACCAGTTCGATTTCAAAGGTGACGTCTTCGCCGGCCAGGGGGTGGTTGGCGTCGAAATTGATTTCTTCATCACTCACTTCGACTACCAGGACAGCCAATTCTTCCTCTTCTTCATTCACCAGCACGATTTCGTCTCCGACCTCGGGATTCAGGTCTTCGGGGAGATCACTGCGGGGAACGGAAAAAACCCGTTCCTCGTCGTACTCACCGAAGGCGTCATCCGCCGGGATGATGATCTTTTTCTTTTCACCCACCGACATGCCGATCAGCGCTTCTTCGATGGCGGGGAGAAACTCGCCGCCTCCGATGACCAATTCCCGTGGACCGTGCTCGTCTCCACAGCCGCAGTCATCCGATTCACATGCTTCGCCTTCGCATTCTTCGCTATCACGAGTGGAATCGAAAACTGTTCCGTCTTCGAGCATTCCGGTATAATCGATTTTTACTTTGTCGCCGTTTTTTGCCTGTGCCATGCGTGTACCTTCCTATTCTTACTCCAGCGTAATGTTACGGTCTCAAGGATCCGTTAGTGTATACAGGGTACGGTTTAATGGGTGCGGCAGTCAACCAAAATCGTCAATTCGCGGAGGAATGTCAGGCACACTGCTTTCGAGGGCGCTGTCGTCACTCATTTGATTCTCGAGGTAAAAAAACAGCCACAACTGGTCTGGTTAATACATATCGAAAGAGGACTTGGTGTCAAGCGGGGGCCCGTTTTACGCTGTTCTTCCATCATATTGACTTGCCTACGCTAATAGTGTACCGTAAACGCTTTATATCCGTAAAAGGAAAGATTTGTACCGATCGTTGAAAAACGCGATTTCCATAGATGTTGAAGACTGGTTTCATGTGTGCGGATGGGACGGTGAGCCGCGGGGTGAGACTCTCCAGAGAAGGGTGCTCCCCAATATTGAGAGGATCCTCTCTCTGTTGGCCGAATTCGATGTTCAGGCAACGTTTTTCATCCTCGGCTCCGTTGCTGAACAGGAACCTTCGCTGGTTCCGCTGATCGTTTCCGGAGGGCACGAGATTGCCTCCCATGGCTACTCCCATCGACTGGTTCCGCACCTGGGGCCCGCTGGATTCCGGGACGAAATCCGCCGGACCGGAGATATCCTTGGCTGCCAGGCGGGCAGACGGCCGATCGGGTTCCGGGCACCGCAATGGTCTTTACGCCTGTCGGATTCCTGGGCCTTCGAGATTCTCTACAGCGAAGGCTACCGCTACGATTCAAGTCTGAACCCGCTCCCCTTTGTGGGGGAAAGGTCAGGATGCCGCTTCCCTTTTGAACTTTGTGCCGGGACGGGAAAAATTCTGGAGATCCCACCCCTGGTGACACCTTTTCCGACCGGAAATCTTCCGACCGGCGGAGGCTGGGGTTTCCGGTTTTTTCCTCTCCGGATGATCGATGCCACGGTCCGGAGCTATAACCGGTCCGGAAATCCGGCGGTTTTTTATCTTCATCCCAGGGAAATGGAGGCTGATGGTCCCCGCCTGCCAATGTCGTCCCTGCGGAGTTTTGCGGTCTATGGAGCACGGCGCGAGGCTGGAGCGCGTCTCCGTCACCTGCTGGAGCATTTCCGCTTCGGTACTTTGGAGCAGATGGTCGAATCGTGGGAATCTGTCTAGTCATACCAGCCTATAACGCCGCGGCGACCATTGTGGCAGTGGTGGAAGAGACCCTTGCCCTGGGCTTTCCGCTGCTCGTTGTCGATGACGGGTCAACGGATGGCACTGTCGAGCGTCTTGTCGGTTTGAATGTCGAGATAAAACGACATCCGCGGAACCGGGGAAAAGGCGCGGCCCTGCGTACCGGCTTTTCCTGGGCGGTCGAGAACGGCTACTCCGCCGTCATTACCCTCGATTCTGACGGTCAGCATGATCCGAGTGCAATTCCGCGGCTGCTGGCGGCGGCAACGGAGGGCAATTTTGATATCCTCATTGCCTCCCGAGCCAGCCAGTTTGGCGAAATGGCCGGACTCCGCAACTCCTGGAACCGCTTTGGCGTCTGGTGTGTCAAGAAGAAGACCGGGTTCGAGATCACCGACAGTCAGTCCGGGTTTCGCTATTATTCGAGCAGAATATTGAGAGACATTGAATTGACCGCGGACGGCTACGCACTGGAGATGGAAGTTCTCATGAAGGCCTGGCGGGCCGGATTGACCATCGGCAGCCTGCCGATTGCGGCACGGGTTGCCGACGGGCGCTCCACCAGCCACTTTCGGCCGGTGCGGGACACGTGGAATATCTGCATGACCTTCCTCAAATATCTCTGAGGGAAGAGGGATTCAAAGCTATGTTGCAGAGCATCAAGAATTATTCGACGGAAAAAATCATTTCGCTCCTGCTCTCCATGGCCACCAGTTCTTCCAATGAGAACCTGGCCCGGATGACCTATCTGATGGAGCTGATGGCGAAAAAAGATTACTATCGGGAAAGAATCAGGTGGATTCGTCAGCTGATCCGCGAAAACCACCCGAGCATCGAATTTCCGCGTAGAATCATCCGCGATCTGCATCCGAACCAGCGCGACAAGTGGATATCCAACCTGGCGGTGAACCATCTCCTCTCCGGTACCAACAAACGCAAGGCCTGGGCGGACCGGAAGGGCTATTATCCTCCTTCCACCGTGGTCATCAGCCCCACCATGCGCTGCAACCTTTCCTGCTACGGCTGTTACGCCGGTGACTACGACAAGTCGCTCGAGCTTTCCCGCGATGAAATCGACTCCATCCTGACCCAGATGAAGGAGATGGGGGTCTATTTCGCCGTGATTTCCGGTGGCGAACCGTTCTTCAAGGAAGATATCTTCGAGATCTTCAAAAAACACAGCGATATGTGCTTTCTGGTCTTTACCCATGGCGGCCTGATCGACGAGCAGATGGTTCAGCGGCTGATCGAAGTGGGCAATGTCATGCCGGCCTTTTCCCTCGAGGGCTACGAAGAGGAAACCGATGAGCGTCGCGGGCCGGGCCACTTCCAGAAGGTGATGCATGCCATGGATCTGCTGCGTGAAGCCGGGCTGTCCTTCTGCGGCTCTTTTACCCAGACCAGCCGCAACACCGGGATCATCACCAGCGACCAGTACCTCGACATGCTGATTGACAAGGGCTGCTTCGCCCTCTGGCTGTTCTCCTATGTGCCGGTTGGCAGGGAGCCGGATCTCGCGCTGATGCCAACCCCCGAACAGCGCGATTTGATGCGGCGCCGGACGGCTGACTTCCGCGCCACGAAACCGATGGTCCTCGTCGATTTCTGGAATGACGGCCCGATCATCAGCGGTTGCATCGCCGGCGGCAGAAAGTACTTCCACATCAACGCCAACGGTGACATCGAACCCTGTGTTTTCTGTCATTTTGCCGTGGACAATATTCGCCGGACCACCCTCAAGGAAGCGCTGCGGTCACCATTTTTCATGAAGATCCGGGAGCGGCAGGGCGAGCACGAAAATCTGTTGCGGCCCTGCATGCTGATCGATCATCCCGAGGTCGGCAGAGAGATTTTCCATACCGAGGGGGCGTATCCCACCCACCGGGGGGCGGATGAAATTTTCACCGGTCTTTCCGGCAAGATGGACGACTACGCGGTGTCGTATGCGGAGGTAGCCGATAAAGCCTGGGAGAAGGAATTCTGCGGCAAACCCGGAAGGCCGGTAAAGCAGCGCTGCGGGAATGAAACCTGATGGCAAGCCGAGTCTCGTGAAACTGTACAACAGCATCAATCTTTTTTTCATCAAGCTTCTGACGATCCTGGTGCCGCGCTTGTTGTTTCCACTCTTTGCCTACGTGTTCGGCGGGCTCTTTTATCTGCTCCTCCCGGGGAAGCGGGCCATTATCCGGAAGAATCTGCGGATTATCACCGGCCGGCACGAGGTGGAACGGCTGGTGTTTTCCACCTTTTACAAGTTTTCTCTCAACTGGACCGATGTCATGCTGATGATTCGGCTGCGGGGGGAGAAACTGAACAGTCTGATCGGCCGGCGGGTCGGCAAGGAGCACCTCGACGCTGCCATGGAACGGGGCTGCGGGGCGATTCTCATCTCTCCGCATCTGGGCAACTGGGAACTGGGCGGTCTGGGCCTGGTGGAAATGGGCTATCCGTTGAATGTCCTGACCTTCCGCGAACCGGATGACAAGGTCAACGAGTTGCGGGAAAAGGTCCGGAGCGAGCGCGGGATCCGTTTCATTTATGTGGACCGCGATGATACCTCACCGCTGGCGATCATCGAGGCGGTGAACGCCTTGCGCCGCAACGAGGTGCTGGCGCTCCTCGGTGACCGGGACGGCTCTTCCCATACCGCGCCGATGGAGTATTTCGGTCATACCACGGATATTCCCCTTGGCGCCGCGTATCTGGGACTGGCGAGCGGTGCTCCGGTTTTTCCGGTCTTTGTTCCCCTGGAAGGGACACGTTATGCCACCATCATGGAAGAGCCGGTCTACTTCATTGGGGCCCATGGCAAGCATAATGAGATGATTCAGGAAGGCATGAGCAGGATCTTACGGGTTTTCGAACGCTATATACGGACCTATCCTGACCAGTGGTACAATTTTTTCGACTACTGGGGAATCGCGGAAGGCCAAGAAAAGGAAAATACATGTCAGAAGAATTGATCGTGCAGGTGAAGCAGCTCATTATCGATAGTTTGAGAATTGAGGGTATGAATCCGGATGATATCGAGACGGATGCGCCGCTCTTTGGTGAAGGACTTGGTCTGGATTCCATTGACGCGCTCCAGCTGGTCGTGGCGATGGAAAAGGATTACGGAGTGATCGTTCCCGATGCCGAGACCGGGACCGTTGTCTTTCAGTCGGTGCGGAGTATGGCCCAGTATATCGCGGAAAACAGGAAGTGAAGCTGCTTTTTGTCTCTCCCGGTTGGCCCAAGGGTAGACTGTGGGGCGAGCTGGGATTCAAGTTCCCCTCTCTATCCCTGGCTGCCCTGGCTGCCGTCACACCTTCCCACTGGCAGCTCGGGCTGGTTGACGAAAATATCGAAGCCATTGATTTTGCGGTGGACGCGGACCTGGTGGCCATTACCGCGATGACGCCCCAGGCTCCCCGTGCCTACCGGATTGCGGCCGGTTTTCGTGAACGCGGCATCCCGGTGGTCATGGGCGGTTTCCATGCCAGCAATCTTCCCGATGAGGCCCTGGAACACGCCGATGCAGTGGTGGTGGGTGAAGGGGAGCTGGTCTGGCCACGGCTCCTTGCCGATTTTGAAAAGGGTTCCCTGCAACCCCGCTACCGGGCATCCGAGCTCCTCGGCATGCAGGAGGTGCCTCCGGCGCGACGGGAGCTCTATGCCGGAAAAAAGTATCTTTTCACCAACACCATTCAGACGACCCGCGGGTGCCCCTTTGACTGCGAATTCTGTTCCGTGACCGCCTTCTACGGCCGCAAATACCGGAAGCGCCCGGTGGAGCAGGTTCTCCAGGAACTGGAGATTCTCCGCAAAAAAAACTCCTTTGTCTTTTTCGTAGATGACAACCTGGTGGGCGACCGCCGCTATGCGCTCGAGCTTTTTGACGGCATGCGCGGCAAGGGATTCAAGTGGCTTTCCCACGCCCCCATCGACCTGGCCCGGGATCCGGAACTGCTGCGGGCTGCGGGCGAGGCCGGCTGCGTCGGACTGTTCGTCGGCTTCGAGTCCCTGAACGAGGAGGCCCTGGTCGCCATGGGCAAGGTCACCAACCGTGCCGTAAGCTACCTGGAGGATGCCCGCGCCTTCCGCGAGAACGGTATCGGCATCCTCGGCTCCTTTGTTCTGGGCAACGACGGTGATACGCCGGAAGTCTTTGATGAGATCCTCAGATTTTGCGAGGAGGCCCGGCTGGAAGCGGCGATTTTCCCGATCCTGACCCCCTTTCCGGGCACGGCGGTGCGAGCACGTCTTGAGGCTGAGGGGAGAATCATTTCCAATCGCTGGGAAGACTATGATATGGGGCACGTGACCTTTCGTCCCCTGGGAATGACCGCGGAGGAACTCCAGGAAGGTCATAACCGCCTGAATCGATCTTTTTATTCGTTTTCTTCCATGTACCGCCGGATTTTCAAGGCACATCGCTCCGTGCAGGTCTTTGCCCCGATGAATTTCGGTTTCCGCAGTGCCGTTAAGAAGACCGAAAAAGCGCTCAGGAGCCAGAGTGATCAGAAGTAACAGTGCACCATGCCTCGTACTGTGTGACAAATCTTTCTACTGGAGTATCTACCTATAATGAAGTGTTTTATGTTCCCGGGCCAGCCGCTCCTGCGGGCTGCTGAACCAGCCGATGATAGAGACTACCAGGCAATCAGAACTCTTGCTTTGGCCCATACCGGGCTGGATATTCATGATTTCTCCTGGCAACGCGAGCCGTCAAGTGACAGTGTTGCCCTTCAAGTGTACGGGACAGCGATCAGTCTTTACCGGACCCGTCTGCTCCTGCGGGAGGGGCCGCGGCCCGAGATGATTGCGGAGCACAGCATGGGCATCTATGCCGCCCTTGCTGCCAGCGGTTCCCTCTCTGAAGGAGATGCCCTGGAAGTAACCTTTCGCATCGGGGCCTGCATTGCCCGGATGGCCGAGACGGGTGACTATGCCCTCGGCTGCATGGTCGGTCTGCCCGCGGAGCCGCTCCTTGCCATTGCAGAAAATAATGGCGTCTTTCTGGCGAACTACAATACCTCGCGGCATTTTCTCCTTTCCGGAGAGAGGCAGGGGATTGAATCGGCCGTTGCCGAAGCTCTCCAGAGTGGAGCTTTTTCCGCCAAGGTTTTTCCCTGCGATGCGCCCCTGCACACCCCGCTGATGGAGTCGTCCGCCGGGAGTCTGCGGGAGATACTTTCCGGATATCGCTATGCGGAGCTTACCATCCCCCTGATGAATCATATCGACCAGGATTTGCTGACTGCCTCCGAGGTGGGGGATTTTCTGCTGCGGGAGCTTATTCTGCCCGTGTACTGGGATAAAAGTTACCTGGCGTTGCGGGCGGCGGGGATTACGAAATGTACCGAGGTAGGAGTGGGCGATTCGTTGAAGAAATATAATCGTTGGATCGAGAGCGAGGCGGCGAGATAACGATGATATGTCACGAGACACCAATACGGGTGCGCTTCAACGAGGTTGACCAGTACCATGTGGCCTGGCACGGCCATTACGTCAGCTGGATGGAAGTGGGCCGGAACGATCTTGCCGGAAGGTTTGGCCTCAATGCGGAGCAGATCGGCGAGGCCGGCTACCTGGCTCCGGTGGTGGCGTTGGAGCTGAAGTACAAGAGGCCGGCCCGTTTCGATGAAGAATTGCGGATTCTGACGACGGTCAGACGCACCGAAACCGCTACCCTGGAATTCCTCTGCGACATTATCGGGCCGGACGGGACCAGTTGCGCAACTGGCCGGACCGTGCACGTATTGACGGATAAAAACGCTACTCTTCAATATACGCTGCCCCCGGTTATTGCCGAGCGAATCGAAAAGATGCTCTCCTATCTGGAGGTCTGATGGAAGTCCTGCTGGTTTCCGCGAACCGGGAAAAAAGTCCTTATCCGGTATTCCCCCTGGGTTTATCCTATCTTGCCGGCTCGCTGCTGGCTGCAGGTCACCGGGTGCGAACCATCGACCTCTGCTTTGCTGAAGACCCGGAAGTCCTGCTAGGTGAGGAACTCTTTGCTCACCCGCCCGCGGCAGTTATTCTTTCCATTCGCAATATCGACAATGTAACCTACCCCGGCACCCGTTCCTATCTGGAGGGGGTCAAAACGGCGGTGAATGCCTGCCGGGGGAAAACCCCGGTGATTCTCGGCGGGTCCGGCTTCTCACTGATGCCCCGTGAGCTGCTGGAGTTTTTTGGCGGCGATTTCGGCATTATCGGCGAAGGTGAAGAGATCCTGCCGCGGCTGTTGGAGCGGCTGGCAAAGGGTCAGTCTGCGCAAGGGCTACCGGGTGTTTTGACCAAGGGAGTGCCGGAATACCTGCCCCCGGTGCCGGTGGAAAAAATCGGCACTCCGGAGCGCGGCCTCTTCCAGGTGGAGCGCTATAACCGGGAAGGGGGCATGGCAAACCTCCAGACCAAGCGAGGCTGCCCGTTTTCCTGTATTTACTGCACCTACCCGATCCTCGAGGGCAGCAGGCTCAGGTTGCGGGCGATCCCTGAGATTATCAGCGAGATACGCGAATTGGTGGACAGGAACGGCACCAGGTACCTTTACTTTGTCGACGACATCTTCAATTACCCGATGGATTTCGCCGAAAAGCTCTGCCGGGCCATGATTACGGCCAATCTTTCCATCCACTGGTCGGCGTTCATCAACCCGAGCTTCATTACGCCGGAGCTGCTGGCGGTCATGGTTGAGGCGGGCTGTGATGCCTTCGAATTCGGCACGGATTCCGGCTCTCCCGCTATGCTCCGCAATCTGGGGAAATCCTTTACCGTGGATGAGGTGCGTGCCGCTTCGGCCCTCTGCCGGGAACATGGCGTGGATTTTGCGCACTACATTCTGTTTGGCGGGCCGGGAGAAACCGAAAAGACCCTCCTGGAAAGCTTTGCCCTGATGGACGAGGTGGATCCCACGGCCGTTATCGGCATGACCGGCATCCGCATCTATCCGGGCACACCTCTTCACCGCCAGGCTCTCGAAGAAAAAATCATTACCCCCGAAACATCCCTTCTTGAACCGGTTTTCTACTTTTCTCCCGCGGTGCGGGACAGCCTTTGCGAGCTGGTTACCAGTGAGGCGCTGAAGCGCAGAAACTGGGTGGTTCCGGGTCTGGAAATCAACATGAGTGATGCCATGATGGCCGCCCTTCGTCAATTTCCGGTTCAAGGCCCTCTCTGGAAACTGATGAAACGTCTCGGCAGAAGCAGGGTGCGTCCCATGTCAGGTGGCTGACAGATTCGTAGTAATTGAAATTTCCCTTTCAATAATTAGATTTGCGCCCGATCTAACCTCCTCCTTGCGAATTGGATAAAATCATCCATACTGTAGCAAAGAAAGCACTGCTACCAGTAATGGGAGGTTTTTTTATGAAGCGTATTCTGACCCTGGCATTCGCCATCCTGCTTTACTCCCTTTCTCCCGGTTATGCGGGACTCCTCGATGATCTGACCGGTCAAATGGGAGATCTTGCCCCTCAGGCCCTCCCGCTTCTCCAACAGCAAAGTTCTCTCGACGACACCACCATAGTCAAGGGTCTCAAGGAGGCACTTGCCACCGGCACCGAACGGGCCGTAACCGAAGTAGCAAAACCGGACGGCTATTTCGGCAATCCGCTCATCAAGATTCTGCTTCCCGACAAGGTCCAGCGGGCGGCTGATCTGCTTGCGGCGGTTGGTTATCAGCAGCAGGTGAACGAGTTTGTTCTCAGCATGAACCGGGCCGCGGAGGCCGCCGCCCCCAAGGCTGCCGCTCACTTCGGCGATGCCATCCGGCAGATGACGGTAGAAGATGCCAGGGGCATCCTGGCAGGCGGAGATACCTCGGCAACGCAGTTTTTTGAAAAAAAGCTCCGCTCGAAACTCTTCGAATCCTTCAAGCCGGTTATCTCCAACAGTATGAACAAGGTGGGTACGGTCAGTACCTACCAGGACATGATGGGATCCTACGGCAGCCTTCCCATGGCTTCGCTGCTTGGTGTCCCTTCCCTTGACCTGAACAGCTATGTTACAAATAAGGCTCTCGACGGGCTCTTCACCATGGTCGGCCAGGAAGAGAAAAAGATCCGGACAAATCCCGCGGCCCGCACCACGGATCTCCTTCGCAAGGTGTTCGGCAGCAAGTAAACCGGACAGTCTCCTTATACATTGGATCGCAAAAGGGCGGGGTTTTTTTACCCGCCCTTTTCTGCCTCTGCTTCATTCCTTTCAGCTATTATTACGGCGGCAATTAAACATATCACTGGTAGACAGGGGCTAGGCGTTCCTCGCCCAATCGGGGCACGGCACGCCGTGCCCCTACATCAGGGTTGTGATGTTTATTTACCGAAGTATCACCCGCGAAATGCCATCTCGCCCCCTCTCCTTTCAGAAGACACCCGCAATAAAACGATAAAGGCAGTTACATTAAAAAAAATTGACTTGCCCTGCTTTGACGTGATATCTCTGCCATTAAAAATACCTATTGTTCATTTGCCTCGTTTCATTTGGGTTGCCCCAGAACTTCCGCGACACAACAGTCAGGAAATTCGGTAGTTCGGATAATCTGGTGGAATTATCGGAAGAATCATGAATGGAGCTAGCCACTGATGGCCGACACCTTTGGGAGAACAACATCTCCTCTGATGGAGAACCTGTTGCAATCGGGCCACGGGTTCTCCTTTGTCCAGGTCATGCGCCTGGCCCGCAGGTTTCTGGACCCGAGTGGCGAAGAAGGGCTGCCTGAAGTCCCGTGGCAGGACCGGGTACTGATCAGGCCCGAGCTTTCCCTGGCGTTTCCGGCCTCCGACGTCGCCCGGGTAGAACGGGTTGGCGCCAATCTCCGGGTCACCGCAACGTTCCTTGGGCTGTACGGCTCCTCATCACCCCTGCCGAACTTCTATACGGAAGATCTTCTTGATGAGGCTTCCAGCGACGAATCGGTAATCCGCGATTTTCTCGACATCATCCACCAGCGGCTCTATCACCTCTATTTCCAGTGCTGGAGCAAGTACCGGCTTTTTATCCGGGTGGCGGAAGAAAACAACCCGATTGACCGGGAACGGCTCTACTGCCTGATCGGCCTGGGAGAAAAGGAGCTGCGGGACACGGTGCCGGAATCCTGGTCACTCCTGCGCTACACCGGGCTCTTCACCCAGAATCCCCGCTCCGCCCTCGGCCTGAAGACCCTGCTCAGGGAGGTTTTTTCGCTCAAGAGCATCCGGATCACCCAGAACGTACAACGCATGGTGCCGATTCCTCCCGATCAGCGGCTGAGCATGGGTAGTTCCTGCTGTCGACTCGGAGTGGAAGCGGTTCTCGGCAGCGAAATAGCCGATCAGATGGGCAAATTCCGGGTGGAAATCGGCCCCCTCAGCTGGGAAAGGTTCAACGACCTGGTGCCGGGCAGCCCTCAACACGAGAAGCTGGCTAGACACGTAAAGTTTTACCTGGTTGATCCACTGGCAGTTGACCTGAAACTGATACTCGCGGCCGGCGAGGCCAAACCGCTCCGTCTTGGTGACCCCGCGGCGCGGCTTGGTCTCAACACCTGGTGTTTTGCCGGTGAGACCCTCGGCGAAATGAGTACGGTATTCCCGCTTGCCGCGTCGGCGACAGAAGGACCTCCGTCCGCAACCAATGATTACAACTGCTCGCCCGTTAGAACGGAACCGTATACGCTGATCGATTACTATCAGAAGGAAATGGCGCAGTTGCGAGACTTGGCAAACGGCTATGCCGAAGCCCACCCGAACCATGCATCCATGATAAGCGGAGCCATGGCCGACCCGGGTGTGGTAAAACTACTGGAAGGGACTGCTTTCTATAACGCATTGCTGCAACAGAAGCTGGCTGATGATATCCCGGAGTTCCTCCATGAATTGACCGAAATATTCCACCCCTGGAATTTGCGGCCGATTCCGGCAACTACCATCGTTGCCTTTACCCCCAAGGCGGAGTTCAAAAGCCCACTGCTGATTTCAGCGGGCGCCGAAGTTGAATCGGTGGCGGTACAGGGCACAAAGTGCCGGTTTCGGACCTGCTTCGACGTGACAGTGCAGCCTCTGACGCTCTTGAAAGCCTCATTCTCCCAGCCATCCGGCAAAGCGCCTTCCATCAAACTGCATTGCGAATTAAACGGCATCGGCCTTGCCGACTGGAAAGTTTCAACACTTCGGCTTTTCCTTGCTGATGACTATCCGGCAGCCTGCGATCTGTATTTGCTGTTACTGCGCTATTTGAAGCGCATCAGCATCACGTCGCTTGAAAGCGGTGCAGAAATCGAGATTCCTCCCGGAAACCTGAAACCGGTCGGCTTAGCAGCGAAAGAAACCTTGCTCAGTAGCGAATCAGACTATCTGCCGGGCCATCTGCTACTTCAGGAATATTTCCTCTTCCCTGACAAATTGTTCTTTCTTGACCTGACCGGCTTGGATACGTGCCACAAACTTGGCAATGGCGACCGATTTGAAATCGAATTCGAGTTCACCAGCTGTCCGCTGGTGGCGCCGCGGGTCAGTTGTAAGAGTTTTGTCCTATTTGCCACGCCGGTGATCAACCTGTTTACGCACAAGGCGCAACCAGTATCGTTTGTTTCAGAGCTTCAGCACCATCTGGTGCGCCCGGCAGGGGAGCAAGCAGTCAGTTTCCAAACATATTCGGTTGATAATGTA
>JAJZQA010000300.1 GCA_021810985.1 Deltaproteobacteria bacterium | reverse complement strand
CTCTTCGTAGACGATGTGCTGCTTCCGCTTGCTGCCGATCATCCCGATGTAGCCGGCCTTTGTACGGAGCGACTGTTCGAGAACGGTCTTGTCGTGGAGGTGCCCCCGCGTGACAATTACCAGGTAACTGTCATCGTCGATAGAAAGACCGGTAAAGAGATTTTCATAAGATGGGATCACGATGATTCGGCTGGCTTTGGGAAAACGCTCTTTGTTGGCGAAGTCGGACCGGTCGTCGAGGATTACGGTTTGAAAATCGACCATGGCCGCCAGTTCGGCCACGGGGCGTGAAACGTGGCCCGCTCCGAACAGATAGACCGTGCCCGGTGCAACGGTCGGTTCGACAAAAAAGCGTTTCCCTTCCACGGTGGCAATCACGGGAGACTTCTTTCGGTCCGTCTCCGCTGTCAACAGGGGAATCCAGGAGTCGGGCCCCGATAAACTCCCGTATACCAGGGAACCATTCCCTGCCAGGCAGCGTTCCATCTGCGCTACGGTATCGCCCTTCGTGTCCAGCGCCTTGATCAGATAACCCTTTTTCCCTTCCTGAATAGCAGTCACCATTTTCCGAAATTCCCTGCTGTCTTCAGGCTCGGCGGAGAGGTATTCGAGCAGGAACTCCAGACGACCCCCGCAGATCATCTGATCCGTGGTTGCGGCATCTTCGCCCGTTAGATCAAAGGTTTCTATGCGCGCCTTGCCGGTCGCGAAGATTTTGCGGGCGAGCTGCTGCATCTCGAATTCCACAAGCCCCCCGCCGATGGAGCCGATGACGGAGCCGTCCCTCCGGACGAACATCTTGGAACCAACGGAGCGGGGAGTTGATCCGGCATGTTTGATAATGGTCACCTGGACCAGATCCTCACCATCCTCAAGTCTGTGGCAGATTCCTTGTAGCTGTTTGAGCATAGACCTATCTCTCCTCTCTGCTGTCGCTGATTTTTCTTTTGATGCTGCCGGTCGATATCCAGTTTTCCGTACTGGTTCGAACCGTTGCTACCGTAAGCCGGCCCGCGGCGACGGCGGAGCGTACCGCAGGTATCTCCTCCAAGGCTGTGCGGACGGCGCAACAAATGTCCGTGGCGGAATTTTCTCCCGGGAAAAGGGTCGTATTCAGGATGTCACCATCCCGGTTATTTTGTATGTCGACCTGAAAGTTGAGGAGACCGGGAAGCCGAAACAGCGCTTCGTCCAGGTCAGCCACGGTCAGCATGTGGTTTTCACCCAGACAGATGCCCCCCTGGAGCCGCCCCTTGACCCATTCGAGACGTTTCAGGACCGTTCCGCACGGGCACGGCTCCGGGATTAACCGTGACAGATCGCCGGTCCGATAGCGGACCAATGGCATACCTTTCCGGGTCAGGGTGGAGAATACCACTTCACCCGTCTCTCCGTCCGGCAGCGGGCGTCCGTTGTCCGGATCGATTATTTCAAATAAGAGGTCAGCCTCGCGGATGTGATACCCGGCCAGGGCCCGGCAGTCAACCGCCGCGCCCAGACCCATCTCGGTCATCCCGTAGTGGTTGAAAACAGCACAGCCCCAGGCCTGCTCGATCTCCGACACGATTGTCGAGGGGACATAATCGGCGCTTAGAAGAGCGCTCTTGATCCTGCCCTTGGGGATCATCACTGCATCCCGATGCCGTACCAGCCCGAGAACCTGTACCGGGATACCGATAAGGCAGTCAATTTCCTTCTCCACAATTTCGGCAATGGTCCTGGCGCTGTCCAGAACGATCCCGTGCGGGACTCCCTGCACATCCATGCGCCTGAGGGCCTTTACCATCAGGTCGCCCACGGTGCCGTGCCGGTCGCCCGGCATGAGAATAAGTACCTTCTGACCGGGAACAACCAGGGCCTTCATGCCATGATGGAAGAGGTCCGTGGTCAGCTCCAGGTCATCCTCGGTAAAATGGATCCGCTTTGCCGATGCGGTGGTGCCCGAGGTGTTCAACGTCACCACTCGGGATATCTCGTCGCGGGAGACGCAGAGGAAGCCGAGGTCGTTTTCCTGGATGTCCTCTGCCGTGGTGAAGGGGAGAGATGTGATGTCCTCAAGACTTTTCAGATCTGATCCTCTGACTCCCTCGAAAAGCCTCCGGTAGAAAGGCGCGTGGCTACGGACGTAGTCGACCGTTTCTTGAAGTTTCAGGAGTTGATGGCGGTCGATTTCGGAGCGCAGATCTGCTCCG
Organism: Deltaproteobacteria bacterium; assembly: GCA_021810985.1. GTDB lineage: Bacteria > Desulfobacterota > Desulfuromonadia > Geobacterales > Geobacteraceae > RPRC01. Next base: position 1,275 of record JAJZQA010000300.1, on the reverse strand, counting down.
CTTGCGGTGGTACCCAATTTGGTTTTAATCCAGGGCTCCAGTGGGGTTATTTCCATTGCCGGTCCTTTTCTTTTTTTGCAGGTCTATGCCGTGGTAATCCCCCGATACAACCTTTCTCCGCTGGATGAGGTAAGGTTATAGAGACAGAACGGGATCATCCGCCCATCGGGGGCAACCACATGGATGCAGCAGTCACGTGCCCGTTCCAGGTCAATGTTCCAGGCATCCTGAAAAGCCATGGCGGAAACCGAAAGCAGCTGTGTCTTGACCCGTTCCAGGAAACCATCGATGCTTTCACCGGGGCACTCGCAGCAGGAAGCTCCGCCGTTTCGTGAATTAGCCGGATCCAAGGTGGGTGCCGACCACTGTCGGGCGGTAAAAGATACCGCATGTGCCCCCGTATCAGCGGATGAGCAGCAACTTCCGATATCATGCCCGGTCAGTGCCTGCAGCCCACCTCCCGGTTTCGGCAAAAAGGTTCCGTGAAAGGAACAGAGGGAATTTTCCCATCCCGGAGGACTGAAATCCTCCACGCGCATCAGGCCAGCCATCTGCTCTTCGATGGCGCGCAGCAAATCGGGAAGCGTCAGACGCTGACTGTTCTCAGGAGCGACCGGGCAGCGCCCAAAATATCCCACCGGCTGGAAATGTACGCCGCGCACCGCCGGGGACAGCTCCAGCGCCAGGCGCAGGATCGGGCCGATTTCGTGGGTATTTACGCCCGGTACCAAGGCTGGTACCAAAACCACGCCAATGCCGCTCTCAGCGCAGCGCTCGATGGCCAAACGTTTTTCGGCATAGAGGTTACGCCCCCGCAGTTTCTGGTACACAGTATCTTGCGTTCCGTCAAATTGGAGGAAGACTGATGCAGCACCTGCCTGACGTAGAACGGGGGCGTAGTTTTTATCCTCTGCGAGACGCAGACCGTTGGTATTTACCTGGATAAAAGAAAACCCGAGGGAACGTCCCAGTTCGATAATGGCAGGGAGATCCTGGCGAACTGTCGGCTCACCGCCGGAAAGCTGGATGATTATATCAGGCCCCTGTGCCTGCAGTACCCGTCGATACCATTCAGTTATTTCCGCCATGCCGGGCTCCGGACCGCTGTTTGTGCCTGAATCGGCAAAACAGACTGAGCAGTGCAAGTTACAGCGGGAGGTAACTTCGAGAACCGCGGTGCAGGCATTTTTGCGGTGTGACGGGCAAATGCCGCAATCGAACGGACAACCCTTTTTCGACGCGGTCTGCGAAATCCCACTCCGCACAACAGTGGGC
>JAJZQA010000299.1 GCA_021810985.1 Deltaproteobacteria bacterium | reverse complement strand
AAGGAAACATACTATGACAATGAAGAGCTGGATTTGTTTGATCTGTCTTTCCCTGGCACTCTCAAGCGGCGGGACGGCTGCCTTTGCAGCCTCCCCCCCCCTGAAACCTCAGGATGAATTACGCAAGATATTCCCCAAACTCAAATACACCAGTTTCAAGAAAACTGAAATCACTGGACTCTATGAAGTTATCGCCGAGGGGAGAATTGTTTATTTTTACCCCAAAACCGGTTATCTGTTTGTGGGCGAGATCTATACGAAGGATGGCAGAAACCTGACCCAGGAACGGATACTGGGTGAGCGGTACCGACTGCTGACCAGTGAAGACCTGAAAAAGGCCATCAAGGTTGGAACGGGAAAAAACATCGTGGTCGAAGTAACGGACCCCGACTGTCCTTACTGCAGAAAGATGCATGCCTACTGGAATTCCAGAAAAGACCTGACCCGCTACATTTTTTTCAAGCCTCTCGACATGCACCCGGATGCCGTCAAAAAAGCCTCCTACATCCTTGCCGCGGACGACACTGAAAAAGCGCTTTTCGAGGTTTATTCCGGGCAACTCGATGGGAACCGCAAGATTCTTGACCAGAAACACGAAGACAAGGGGCGTCTCAAGGCACAGAGGGCCATTGCCGACAAGTTGCAGATTAACGCCACGCCCAGTTATTGGGTGAACGGCAAATATGTCAGTGGCGCCAATATTCCCCTCGTTGAAAAATACCTCGGCAAAGCACGCTGACATCCTCAGTACTAAATGACGCCTCTCAATCTCGGAAGACTTTGAACTACTACCCGCCCTCGCCATTCCCGGTGAAGGGCGGGTTTCATTTGAAGTCTGAATATGGGAACTGCTGCGGTCAGCCCATTTTCACAGTTTCAGGAGCACCATCCCTGAAGCTGGATCCAACTCCCGCACCGCGGTTACCCCCGCAATTTCCATCACCACCGCTTCCAGTACCAGGAAGGCCTCAGATGCCTCCCTCAGGCAACCGACCCTGACACTATCTCCCTTGCCGTACGCTCCATGCAGATGAACCTTCGGTACAGTGCCCTGGCAGAAGATCGTCCCAAATCCCAGAATCTCGTGACTCTCTACCAGGGTCCGCCACACCGGTACCGGCGGCAGCTCTTCCCGCTCCGGACCGACTACGAACCGGCCACGTTTCATCCCGCCCACAAGCTGGAATGACCCCGCACGAATATTTTCCTTTTCGGCAAGCGAGACCAATCCGCCAATCACATCATCTCCATCCTCAAAACGCACGACAAAAATCCTGCCGACTTCACCACGCTGATATTTCATAGCACTCCATCTTTTACGTTTAACAGCTAATTAGGCACATATGACTTGAACTTTCACACTATTTACACAAATCAAAATAGTTTTCTTCCAGAAACACCGTGAAGATATCAAGAGGGACGGGGCGGGGCTTTCACGGAGCATCTCGTGCGGACCAGTAACAGAATCGAAGGAACAAGTCAGTTTCCAGGGCGGCAAATCTTCTGTCGGGTAGTCCGGCGTCCGATTGCGAGGGGCTTCGGGGAAGTTCCGGTCCGGCCCCGACTGGCACTTTCCGATAAGCACTAAATCGCAACAAACCCCCAAAAGACAGAATGAACAGGATGGACAGGATAAGCAGGATGAAGGTCAAAAGCCTTTTTGTCTTAGGTGTTATCCTGCATATCATGTCCATCCTGTTAAAATAGATTTCCGGTTATCCTTTTTGGTTCCTGATTGTCCGGCTTGGAATCGTGCAACCTGGAATAGCAAGAAACTGCCCCTGCTAGCCTCCTGCCCTTTTTACCCGAAATCCGCGGCGCTCCAGTTCCTGCATAACCGCCGTACAGTGATCACCCTGTATTTCGATTACACCATCCTTCAGTGCCCCGCCGGCTCCGCAAATTTTCTTCAACTCGGCGGCAAGCACCTTCACCGCCGAGCTATCCAGGGGTACACCGCTGATAACCGTTACCGTTTTACCACCGCGCCCTTTTGTTTCACGCCGGATCCTGACAACACCATCACCTGCGGGGGTCATCCGGTTATTCCGGCAGATACATTTGGCAATCGGTCGGGCGCACTCCGGACACATCCTGCCAAATTCCGACGAATACACCAACGAAGCTTCCGTTGACTTTCGGCTCATCACCCTACTCCTCCTTGAATTGCTCAGTTTCACAAAGTTGATCCGGGGGAATTTTCCCAGCAGCTCTGAACCTGATTTCCCCTGCTACGTTGTCACGAATCCTCTCATGACTTGAAAGCAGGCAACTGCATGGTACGATTAAATTTCTCCCAAGGGAACAGCAAAATCATTGTCCCGCCAGATACTTTTCCCTTGACACTTCACCGCTACAAATGGTAGAAATTTAGCTTTCTACAACTTATACAAACCCTTACACATATCTGGAGGTGTAGTTTGGCTCATCACAAGTCGGCTCTTAAGAGAATCAAGCAGAATGAAAGAAGAAATGCACGAAACAAGCACGTCCGCTCAACCCTGCGGACTCACATAAAGCGTGTTCGCGAAGCAGTTGCGGCAAATGACGTGGCCTTGGCCAAGGAAACCCTTCAGGCAGCAATTCCCTACATCGACTCAGCTGCATCTAAAGGTGTTATTCACCGCTCGAACGCTTCCCGCAATGTTTCCCGCTTGAGCAAGCTGGTCGGCACTCTCGGCTAGTCCGTAAAGATCAGCAACTACGGCAGTCTCCGCGAGACTTTCGTAATCAGTTCGCAGAAAAAGGGACCTCTAAACCGGGGGTCCCTTTTTCGCGTGACAAGTTTCCACGAAGGGCTTAGCAGGTGTAAAAATCGCGGGATGAGGCAGCACGACCCGGCCTGCCGAAAACGTCTCCTGGCTACCGCGTGCCGCGTCCTGAGGCACAGACATCCATAAGAAACTTTTCCAGCAGCACGGGAGGTTTACCGCCGCCGGTTTTCAGTGCCCCATCAATCTGAAAAAGCTTTTCAAATACCCTGCGAAGCTCCACCAGGGAATAATTCCGTGCCTGCGCGACAATCCCCTGCAGAAAATACGGATTGATTCCGGCAATTTTCCCAATCTCCTGCGCAGGCGTTTTCTTTTCCAGCAGTGCCCTGACCTTCCAGAGCTGACGGAAATGCCGCGTCACCATGGCCAAGACCAACAGGGGCGCCTCACCGTCACCGAGCAAACTGTCGAGACTTCGTAACGCCTTGTCCAGCTTCTTCTCACCCAACGTGTCGGTTAACTCGAATACGCTATTGACCCGGGTATCAGAGACAATTGCCCGGATGTGCGACACCAGAATCTCCCGCGACTCCCCCACGTAGAGAATGGCCTTTTCCAGCTCGGAAACAATCTCCTGAAGGTTATTACCGACCAGATAGACCAGCATTTCCGCCGCGGACGGCTCGATTTTCCGCCCGCGCAGTGCGGCCTCGTTCCTAATGAAGGTCGGCAACTGGTTTTCATAGAGACGTTT
>JAJZQA010000298.1 GCA_021810985.1 Deltaproteobacteria bacterium | reverse complement strand
CATTTTTTCGCCCTCTTTCAGCTGGACGATGCCGGATTTGGCCCAGCCCCAAGCGGTAAAAGCCGCATAGGCGCCGCGCAGAATGTCTTTTTCACCTTCAGTAACCATGGGCAGGACCACATCACTGAAGATTTCCGAAGTGATGATGCCGCAACCGGTATGGTAACCGCATTCATAGGCAGCCCGGACCAGACCAGCCTCTATTTCAGCCTTCTTCTCCGCGGGAGCCGCCTTCAGAATTCTTTCCGAGAAAGTATTTAAAAGTGTCACGGGCAGCAGGTTTACCAGAACTTCGTATTCAGGAATCAAACCGTTTTCATCGGCCTGTACGGTAACTTTGGCAAGTGACTTTACAACGGTATCGCGCATTACGGTCATGAAAAAACTCCTCCCTTATCAGGATGCCTTTACAATAAACTTCCCTTCCGTGTCCCCGGCCGCAATACTGGCAGCCTCGGTAACCAGATAACTCTTTGAAGGCTTTTTGAACGCTGCCGCAAACATGGCAGCCACATAACCGCAGGTGAAATGGTTGATCGGCTTGCTATGCACGCCCCACTTCTTTACCCACCCCTCATCCACATGCGACCGGACCAGCCGAACCTCACCACCGTTTTCATCCCCGGTTATTACCATTTTTCCCAAGCCGAAGGCAGAGTAATACTCCCGGCCGACATTGCACCTGTCTTGCGCGGAAGTAAGCCCGTTTTTCTCTATATATTCTTCAAAAACAGCCCGCATCGAATCTTCTACGGCATCCCGCAGAATCTCCGGGGCATTCATGCCATCCAGGTCCTCCACCAGCTTTGTCAGCAAGGCGAGATAATGGTGGGAATGCATAACGACCTGTTGACCGTTCAGAAAGTTACGATGTGTTTCGTCATCGTGGCTGTAGTCTAATCTCAACGTCATTGAACACTCCTCCTAGAATGATTGCCCAAGCTCTTCAAAGAGTTTCTTGGTCTTATGCCTGATAATTCCGAGTTTGGAAGCATCCGGGGTTATGATCGCCGCCACAGCATCTCCAACCGGCCGGCACATAATTACGGCACGACCGTACTCAATGAACATGTCCTGAAACTTGTTGACGTTCAGCTCACTTCCCATTTCCTCGATGCCGTTAACAGAGTGGGCAAGCGATGCACCCAATTCGTCAATATTCACCCGGGAGCTACTCCCGGCGGATTCGATAACAAAACCGTCACGACCAACTACGACAACGGCATCAACTCCGGGAACATCCAGCAAATCATTCATGACCTCCGTGGAACCCCTTTCGGTCTGTTGCATATCTAAGCTCCTTTCTTCCGAACCGGTATTTAAAGTTGCGGCATTGTCTCTGGCCTGTTTATCCAGCAAGAGAACCGCTTCCATGATTGCGTGTTGTACTGTCAAACCGATATTTGTCTTTTGCGCAGTCACCCCGGGAACGAAATGGAAGGTACCCTGGTCCCAGGAAAGCAAATCCGCGAGGCCTTGCAGGCCCGTTATATTTTTTGATACCGCGGAAATCAGCTCACCACCGACAAAATGGATGCTTCCTTCCGCCCCCCCCGGATGGCTCACCAGTCTGATCATTCCGCTTTTGGCGCTTGATGAAAGGAATTGCAGCAAGTCAGTAATATTCGTTAGCGCAAGATTCCCTTTCAGGCCGCTATCCTTCGCATGCAAATCGGCGTTTTCATCAATGTGAACTGACATCGCAGTACCCTCGAAAGGAACAAACGGAAACACTTACCGCAAAAATACTCCATCCGGCAAAATGGCGACACTCACCCATAATCAGCAGCAACATACTATGAGGATTTTCAAACGCAGGGTCTGCCACCTGTTTCAGGACGGCAGCATTTCCAGCATGCAACCTCGCAGAAGAACTATTTAAAAACGAGCATCGTGGCTGTCTGGTTGATATGTCCGATGTACTCCTCACCATAGGAACTGAACCCAATGGTTGGAACATCCGCAAACAGCTCTCCGTACACTTGATCCAGGCCACTCTGTCGAAGTTCCAGCGTCCTAAGGATACAGTTGAAGTTGATGAGACCGGAGATATTCCCAAGCTCTGCCTTTGCCTCCTGGATAGCCTTCCGGGTATCACCGATCACGTCAGTGCCTTCCAGGACAGACAATTCCATCCCCTCCATGACGCTGCAATAAAACAGCATACTGCTGCCCTTGATCTGCTGAGGGCTCCGGACATACGGCTCGTCCTCAATGAACAGACCCACGGGATTATGCATGAAGTGCTTGGGAGCATCTTCGACGGTCGTACCGAGAGCTTCCGCATAGGCAACCGCGGCAGGCTTGCCATTGAACTCGATAACCTCACGCAGTTCTTCATTGGCCTTGGTAACTTCCAGGGTTTTTTCAAGGTCACGGAAGCTTTGCGTCTTTACGAAGCTGAACTCGACGCCCGGTTTGATCAGCGCCAGAACAGCCGCATTGGAATAACTTTTGCCATTTGCGTAGACATACGTTGAGGAAAATTTCAGATCATCTCCTGCCGATCCTCCAATGAAGGTCACATTGGTGAGATCTCCGATGGTCTCCATCAGGCCTTCTTCCGCGCCGCTCAGACCGTCAACAAGAATTACTCCCACATACTTACCCGGGTCCATTTCAGACGCAGGCTCTTTGTAATAGGCTTCAAAGGAAGAAAATGCCTTTCGCACGGAAGCCTCTTCCTTGAGATTTTCGATAATTTCAATTTTTGCGTCTTTAACCGCCTGGCCATTGAATGCCATGGCGACAATGGAATTTTCCAGCATCTTCCCGGAAACGATCTCTCCAGCGGTCGAACAGCCGAAAACCTGGGCCATCGGAAAGGCATTCTGCATCAGGCTGCTGATAGATTCCGGAGCATATTTTGTCGACGCGAAGAAAAGCACCATTTCAGCGTCAAACAGTTCAAACTGACGCACAATTTCATTGACACTCTGTTCAGGAGAATCTTGGACGGAAAAAGCTGTTTTTATATTCATTCTTACCCTCCTACCGATAGGCGTATTCGTAGACTATTTGAGATCAGCGATCATCTTTTCAAGTTTGCCAAGTACAACGGGGTCGTCTTCAGACTGCAGTGTATACTTGTTCGGATTGATACCCTTGAGAATCAGTTTCGTCTTGATGACACGCTCGAGCATCGGATTGTCCTTGGCTCTCTGGTTAATGATGGAGTCTATCATCTGCCTGATTTTTCCCGCCATTCAAACACCTCCTCATTGATTGACAAACATACTATAAAAAAACCGGATCAAAGAGTGACTGACCTCTCAGCAAGACAAACTTCGGCTTCATCTCGATCCTGAATGCGAACAGTTTTATTAAAAAACCAAATCTTGCCAAACAAAAATTCAGACTGACATAAGTGAGGGTTTTATATATAGAAACGAAACTATCTGTCAACTTATTTATCACGTATACACATTAAAATATGAATATAGTATTTTTTTATAGATGTTTCTGTTTATAAAAAATCCAAATTTACTTA
>JAJZQA010000297.1 GCA_021810985.1 Deltaproteobacteria bacterium | reverse complement strand
GGTTTCGGTCGGCCCGCAAACCGTTTTGGCTGCGTAAACAGATACAATAGAAATCACATAATAACAGAACAGCTGATTAATTCTTCGTATTTACCAAACTGGTATTTATGGTAGACTTATTAACAAATCGTTACTATCGCAGGAGGTGCATATGTCTGACAGAAATACCACGATAAAGGTCGGTGGACTCATGCTGGTTGCCGGGGGCGTGATCGGAGCCGGACTTGCCCTGCTTTTTGCTCCCCAATCAGGGAAAACAACAAGAAAAAATATTACGCGCTATGCCCGTAAGGCACGGAGGAGAACTGAAGACATCGTTGACGATTTTTCACACAATGTATCAAAAATGGTGGAATCAGTAGGAGAAAATGCCGCCGACCTGCTCGACAAAGGCGCTGATCTTGCGTACGAAACCAAGAAAGAAATTTTGAAGGCCATCGAAGACGGTCAGGAAAAACTTGAAAAACAGCGTGCACGCCTGGCCCGTATCCTGGGATAAGCGTCAACTCAGGAGGCTCACCAGAGCCTCCTCCCCTTCTATCCAGCATGGCCGGCGGATTGCCGGAATGTGCTCTGCTACGGGCGTGCCGGACTCAGAAAAATATCACCAAAATAGGCAACAGCTTCATCGCCGGTGTTATCCGTATCAGTCATGAGAGCCACCGCACCGAGAGGTGGCGGGTCTTCGCCGAAAAACCGCTTATAATCGTCGAAAATATTTCTTTCTTCGTTCACCCAGGTACCGGCTTTTCCATCTCCGGATTCCACGGCAACCATGACCGCATTTGCTGTAAAGGCGTTGGGAATGGCCGTACCTCTCGGTAACTTTGCCGACCAGACGTAATTGATCGCCCGGGTCTTCCAGAAAAGAACCCGTGGAAAGACCACATACACCCGAGCGACAAAATCATCACCGTTTTTTTTCGTTGCGTCTTCCCGCTTGAGAGTATGATCGATTTTCCAGGACCAGCGGAGAAGCGGGTACTGTTCTGGGTCTTTCTCGATCTTTTTCACCAGCCCAGATGCGGAATTTTTGCTGACAGCCTTCAGAACCTTTCTGCCATCAATCTGGACGATCGAATATGCCGTCTCCCCGGTAAAAATCTTTTTCGACCAACCGGAAAGGTCACCCCTGCTGAAGGCGGCAACCATCACCTGACCAGGGATCGTTTCACCAGCGAATGAAACCCCAGGCGCAAGAAACAATCCGGCAAGTCCGGCAGCTAAGAGCACCGGCAGCACAAACATCCGGGCACTCAACTCTCAACCTCCTCCCGCAACCCCTCAAGAACAGCCTGAACCTCGCGGCGCATCTCTTCCGCACGAGGGGAATGCTCCTTTTTCAGGTACAACTCGAAATAACGAATTGCATCGGGTATCCTCTCCAGGTCGAGACAAATGCCTCCCAGGGTAAGATACGGCAGTGCAAAGGAAGGATCGAGCCGGACTGCCTCAAGGCACTCCTGTTCAGCATCGGCCAGTTCCTCCATATCATAGTATAACTCTCCAAGATTGAAGCGAGCGGCGGCATCTTCCGAATCGACGGCGATCCCGGCCTTATATGCTTCAACAGCCTTCTCCCTTTCACCAAGCGCATAATAGGCATCGCCGAGCGCGTTCAGCGCAAAAACGTTTTTGGTATCCATCTCCAGAGCGGTTGAATAAAAGCGAATCGCCTCCTGAGGCTGATCCATCGTGTTATAGACAAGCCCGATGCTGACGAAGCCATCGGGATCGTCAGGGCTTATCTCTACGACTCGTTGATAGGATTCCAGGGCACGCTGGTATTCTTCCGATTCAAAATAAATATCTCCAACGGCGGTCAGCGCCTCGGTATTTGCAGGTTCGAGGCGAAGCCCCTCCTGGTAAGACTTCAGAGATTCTTCAAGCTTCCCGCTTTCAGCGAGGGCATAGCCAAGCTTAAAAAAAACCGCGGGCTCTTCCGGACGGGACTTTACGCACTGTTTGAAGCACTCGATTGCCTTCTCGAACTCACCCTCGTCAAGGAGGTCTTCCCCCTTTTGCATCATCTCTTCAAACACAGCAGACATAACCCCCTCCTCTCTAGTAATTCCATTTTTCGAGACTATACCAGAAAGCTGATTCCATTGCCAGACATCACATCCATCAGGTAACGGAAGAGCGAAAAACCTTTCATTTACCGGCCAACTCTCGTATAATCTTTCAATTTATTCTCACGGAAAATACCCATGCGTGAAGACAATGTGGAAAATCTCGGTCTGAGAACATTGGAAGATATCAGTGAACTGATCCTCCACTCCCATGATCTGCGGGAAACATTGCAGAATATCGTCAACCTGGTCTCAAAAAGAACAGGCTCTGACGTTTGCTCATTGTATCTCCTGGAAAAAGACGGCGAAACACTCACTCTTTATGCAACAAAAGGATTGTCCAAGGGTTCTGTCGGCAAAGTCCAGATGAACACTTCGGAAGGCCTGACAGGGCTTGTTGTGGAGCAGCGGAGCGTAGTCGCAACAGGGAATGCCCCAGCACATCCGCGTTATAAATACTTCCGTGAAACAAAAGAAGAGCGCTTTCTTTCATTCCTCGGCATACCTTTATTCGAACACAGAAGCCCCGCTGGTGTCATTGTCATCCAGACCAGAGAATCGCGCACTTTCCTGCCGAAAGAAATCAGCGCCCTTACGACCATTGCCAACCAGATCAGCAGCATTATCATCAATGCGCGGCTTCTTGACTCGATCCGGAAAAAGGAAGAGGAACGGGCTTTTTTCGAACAGGAACTGAACAGGATCAAGGCCGGCGGTTTGCCGGCGGCACCGGGGAAATTACAGGACAGGAAAAAGAAGAAACACCATCTCATGGTTCGCTGCGTCGCTGTTTCCCCGGGATTTTCCTGGGGAAAGGTCTCAATCATCAACCACTCCAGCGCCAGCAATCAATTTTCCCTGGAAAAAGTCGGTTCCCGCGCTGAAGAAAAGAAGCGTTTTTTACTGGCGGTCGAGAAAGCCAAAATCCAGACCCTTTATCTGGAAAAAAGGGTTGCCGAGTCGCTCTCCAAGGAAGACGCGGCCATTTTCCATACCCACCTGATGATTCTTGAGGATCGCGGTTTCCTATCCAAGGTACTTGAACGCATCGAAAACGATTTTGGGGCAATTCATGCCGTGGATGATGTTGTCGAATCCTATGTTGAGGCATTTTCCCGCATGGAAGATCCCTATCTGCGTGAACGATCGGCAGACATGAAGGACATCGGCCGCAGGATCAGTGACAGCCTCACCGGAAACAACCGTACCCCGGCAAAATTTCGCGAGAAAAAAATCCTCGTGGCCCGTGAAATACTCCCCTCCGACCTCGCCTCTCTGGACCACGACAAGATTCTCGGCATCATTTCCGGCAGCGGTGATGTAAATTCGCATGCGTCCATCATGGCCAAATCTCTCGGCATCCCGGCGGTCATTGCCAAGTGGGATGAGATCAGGAACAAGCTCGGAAGATCACACGT
>JAJZQA010000005.1 GCA_021810985.1 Deltaproteobacteria bacterium | reverse complement strand
CGGACCTGGTAGTCGGATTGCCGGTCGGTTTCGTCGGTGCCGAAGAAAGCAAGGAAGAACTTTTGCGGGAAGCACCCGGCCGCCGTATCCCCTTCATCACCAATCGTGGCAGGAAGGGCGGTTCAAACGTGGCGGCAGCAGTAGTCAACGCCCTGCTGAGACTGGCGGAAAGGTAGAAATCAGCTTAGAAATCATTAGATAAACCCGCTTTCTGTTTCATTGAACCCATAACTCTACATCTCAGCGTTATACACCGCGTGGGTGCAGGAGAGGCTCATATGACGAAAACCTTGCGGCACGGGTATACCACCGGGGCTTGCGCAACCGCCGCGACACGGGGAGCAGTCCTTATGCTGCGAGACCAGCAGTTGCTGGATGAAACGGACATAATCCTTCCTACCGGAGAGAGCGTCCGTTTCCGCCTGCATGGACAGGAACTCAGCGCCGACTCTGCCCGCTGTTATGTCGTCAAAGATGCCGGTGATGACCCTGACGTAACCAATGGCGCGGAAATTCACGCGGAGTTGACCTTCGCGGAGGCAGCGGGAAATGAATCCGTGGTAATCCGGGGCGGAACCGGTATCGGACGCGTCACCAAACCGGGTCTGGCGATATCCCCGGGAGAATGGGCCATTAACCCGATTCCCCGGAAGATGATCGCGGAAGTTGTCAACGAGGTGTTCTCACTCCACTGCCCGTTATTAACAGCGCAGTCGGTAACCGTGGTGCCGCATGTGACTATCAGCATTCCCAATGGGGAAGAACTGGCCAGGAAAACCCTAAACTCCCGGCTTGGCATTATCGGCGGGCTTTCCATTCTCGGCACCAGCGGCATTGTGAAACCCATCTCCAGTCTGGCCTGGACTGAAACCATCAACGCAGCCATCGACGTTGCTATTGCCTGCGGCAGCAAAACCCTGGTGCTTTCTACCGGCAGGACCAGCGAAATGGCAGCGCAGAGGCATCTTGCCGAGGAATCCGCCAGTTCGCCCAACCCCAGCTTCACGGTTGCTGAAAAGCCGCGGAAAAATATCCTGCACAGACTCTCCGATGAGGCTTTCATCATGATGGGTGACCATGTGGGCTACGCCTTGCGCGCCTGCGAAGGCAAGGGGATCAGGAATGTGGTTCTTGCCGCTCAATTCGCCAAACTTTTGAAAATCGCTTGCGGTCATGAACAGACCCATGTTGCGTCTTCACAACTTGACCTGTGCCAATTGCAGAAGTGGCTTGACACCTCACCGTGCACCTCTCGCTTTGCCTCCGTTGCCGGGAATGCCAACACCGCCCGTGAAGTGCTGGAAGCAACCGGCCGCGCCAAGACCGTCATTTCACTTGTCAGCACCAGGGCCTTGCGTTTTGCTGAACAGCTCGCGCCACGTCTCCGGGTGAAGGTTTTACTGGCGGGCTACGCAGGAGAAGTGCTATATTTCCGCTAGGATCAGCCAAAAAGCGCTAGAGCGTGATCTGTCAAGAATGTCATATGTTTCTGAATGCTCAGGGGGAGGGATAAACATGCCGCAGCACAAAATCTATCTGGTAGGCGCAGGCATCGCAGGGTGGGAAGGATTCGGCTCGAAGGCGCTTGAGGCCATCAATTCCGCGGATCTGCTCATCGGCCATCAGCGACTCCTGGACATCTTTCCCGATTTCAAGGGCGAAAAGCAGACCTTTTCCGATCTCTCCATCATGCTTGACCTTCTTAAGTCCACCGCAAAACAGGTCGTGGTGCTCAGCTCCGGCGACCCGAATTTCTTCGGTGTGGCCCGCTTCCTGTTCCGCAATCTTCCCAAGGAACGGATCGAGATCTTCCCCAATGTCACCAGTGTCCAGTACGCCTTTGCCCGGATCAAGGAGCCGTGGGACGATGCCATCTTTGTCTCCGTCCACGGCCGCGGTCTGAAGGGGGCCATCGACCGGATCATCGCCGCCGATAAGGCAGCGGTGCTCACCGATGAGGTGAATTCTCCGGCGGCAATCGCCAAGGAACTGATCAACCGGGGCGCGGAAGGCTATGACGTCCATCTCTGCGAAGATCTGGGACTGCCCACGGAAAAATTCACCCGCACCGATGTCAGGGGCCTGGTGGACCTGCCGACCTCACCCCTCAACCTCCTGATCCTGATAAAAGCCTGGGAACCGAACCTGGAAAATTACCCGCTCATGGGCATTGCCGATGATGAGTTCACCACCGCCAGAAAGCTGATTACCAAGCAGGAGATCCGGGCCGTGACACTGGCCAAACTGCAGATCCAGAACGACCTGGTGGTCTGGGACATCGGCGCCGGCAGCGGATCGGTCTCCATCGAGGTGGGCAACCTGATGCCGAACGGCAAAGTTTATGCCTTGGAAAAGAATCCCCAGTACCTGACCTTTATCCGTGAAAACCTGAAGAAATTTTCCGCCAAGAACGTGATGCTGGTGGAGGCCTATGCTCCGGAAGGAATCGACGAACTGCCGAACCCCGACCGGGTCTTCATCGGCGGTTCCGCCGGCATGCTGGACGAAATCATCGATGCCGTGGACAAACGTCTGAAACCGGACGGCGTCATCGTTCTCAATGCCGTGACCCTCGACACCCTCACCAAATCGGTGGAATTCCTCGAAGACCACGGCTACACCGTTGAAGTAACCTGCGTGAACGTCTCTAAAACGGTCAGCCTGACAGAATACAAAATGTTCGAGGCCCACAACCCGGTCTACATCATCACCGCACGCCGAGGTGAGGAATAGTGGCCCGCATCTATGCCATCGGTGTCGGTCCCGGTGATCCCGAGCTCCTGACCCGCAAGGCGGAAAAAATCCTCCGCCAGGTCCCGGTCATCTGCGCCCCGGCCGCCAGCGCGGGCGACTCCAGCCATGCCCTCGCCATTATCGAGCCCTTTCTCGACCGCTCCCGCCAGGAAGTGCTCGTCCGCATCTTCCCGATGAAGAAAGACCAGGAAGGGCTGGACGAATTCTGGGAAGACTCCGCGGAAACGATGGTCTCTCAGGTCCGCCAGGGCCGGGACGTGGCCTTCATCACCATCGGCGACCCGTTTCTCTATTCCACCTTCCTCTACCTCTATCGCATCTTCCGCGAACGCCACCCCGACATTCCCGTAGAAGTGATTCCGGGCGTCTCCAGCATCAACGCCGCGGCCGTTGCCGCCGGGATGCCCCTGGCGGCGGCGTCCGAACGGATTGCCATCCTGCCCGCCACCTTTGAAGAAGAAAAGCTCCGCCAGACCCTGCTGGATTTTGATACGGTGGTTCTGATGAAGGTCAACCGGGTCTTTGATCGGGTGTTTGCGCTCCTGAAAGAGCTGGGGCTCGATGGTTCCTGCGCCTTTGTCAGCCGGGCCGGGACCAGTGAGGAGCGGGTGGTCTTCGATCTGGATTCGCTGGTGGGAACGAAACTGGATTATCTTTCGTTGCTGATTGTGAAGAAATCGTCGTAATTTCGGAGGATTTCGTGACAAAAGTTCATTTCATCGGCGCCGGTCCCGGCGACCCGGAACTGATCACCGTGAAGGGCGCCCGCCTGCTCGGCGAGGCCGGCGTGGTGATCTATGCCGGCAGCCTGGTGGATCGGGAGTTGGTACGCTGCCACGCTCCTCAAGCCGAAGTCTATGACTCCTCCGCCATGACCCTGGAAGAAACTACCGCAGCCATTGCCGAAGGGGTGCTTGCCGGCCGGAACGTGGTGCGACTCCACACCGGCGACCCCTCCATCTATGGGGCGATTCAGGAACAGATGGCAGAACTGGACCGGCTCGGCATCGAGTATGAGGTCGTACCGGGAGTGACCAGCGCCTTTGCCGCTGCCGCGGCACTTAAGCAGGAACTGACCCTGCCGGAGGTTTCCCAGACGGTGATCCTCACCCGCCTGGAAGGAAAAACACCGGTCCCGGAGCGGGAATCCCTGCGCGAGATTGCACAGATTGGTGCGACCCTGGTCATCTACCTCTCCGTTGCCATGATCGGCCGGGTCGTGGAAGAACTCCTGCAGGGGGCGTATACCACCGGAACCCCGGCAGCGGTAGTCTATCGCGCCTCCTGGCCCGACGAACAGATCCTCGAAGGGACTCTGGCAGATATCGCCGGGAAGGTCCGGGATGCGGAAATCGGCAAGCAGGCGCTGATCCTGGTGGGTGACGTCCTCCGGGCACGGCAGGAAGGATTGAAGGCCCGGTCGCTGCTCTATGACAAGGAATTCAGCCACGGTTGCCGCAAAGGGATCGTTACCTGAATATCAATCAGCCCCTACAATTTGGATGCCATGAAAATCGCCATCATCGCCATAACCGCATACGGCACCCGGCTGGGTGCTTCACTGGTGCGGGAACTCCCCGAAGCAGAACTGTTCATTCCGTCGAAACACGCCGATAGCATCGAAAATCCCGCCACGCCATACACGGAAGAGCTGCGCTCCCTGATCAGCAGATTGTGGCATGAAAAAGACGGGCTAATCTGCATCATGGCCAGCGGAATTGTCGTTCGGCTGATCGCACCGCTGCTCGAGGGCAAGGATCGTGACCCGGCCATCGTGGTGATGGACGACGCCGGCCGGTTTGCCGTGGCGCTCCTCTCCGGCCACCTCGGCGGGGCCAACCGGCTGGCGGAACAGTGCGCCCGTGCCTCCGGAGCAACGGCGGTCATCACCACCGCCACCGATGCCCACGGCCTCCCCTCCTTCGATCTGCTGGCCAAAGAACAGGGCTGGGTCATCGACGAACTGCCCCGGGTCAAGATCCTCAACAGCCTGCTGCTGGAAGGCGAAGAAATCGCCGTGGTCGACCCGACCGGGCAGGTGGAGCGGTTTGTTTCCGCGCGGGGATACCTCCGTTATTTTGCCGATTTTCAGACAGCTCTTCGCAGCAACTCCGCCGGCTACCTATTCGTCAGCAACCGAGAAATCCCTCCGGAATGCGCACCTCTGAACCTCCTGGTCCTCCGCCCGCGGAACCTGGTGCTCGGTATCGGCTGCAACAGCGGTACCGAGGCAGACGAGATCGAGCGGGTTGTCCTGGCCAATCTCGAAAAACTCGCCCTGTCTCTCAAGAGCGTCTGCTGCCTTGCCAGCGCCGTTGCCAAAAATAATGAAGCGGGGTTGTTGGCCTTTGCCGGGAAATATTCCATCCCGGTAACATTCTACGAAAGCAGCGAATTGAATGTCGTTTCCAGCCCCTCGCCACCATCCCCGCATGCACTGAAAGCCATCGGCGCAACCGGCGTGGCGGAGCCGGCCGCCCTGCTTGCCTCGCAGGGAGGGCGCCTGCTGCTGAAGAAAGTGAAGCACGGGAATGTAACGTTGGCGATAGCTGAAAAAAGTGAAAAGCCAATTTAACAGGGATATACAGGATAATCAGGATGAAAAATCCATGTCTTCTTTATCAGGAGCTTACTGAAAATATACTTGGAGCATGCTTCGAGGTAATGAATGAACTGGGTGCTGGTTTTCTTGAGTCCGTCTACGAACAAGCCCTTCTCATCGCTCTGCGAGGAAGAGGGCTCTCAGCGCAATCGCAGGTCCCAATTTCCGTCCAATTTCGGAGAGAAAAAATCGGAGAATTCTTCGCCGATATTCTTGTAGAAAGAAAGGTTATTCTGGAGTTGAAAGCCGCAAAATCTATTGCACCAGAGCATCAGGCACAAATCATTAATTACCTGAAAGCCACCCGGATAGAGGTTGGACTGCTAATCAATTTCGGGCCGGCCAAACTTGATTATCGAAGATTCCATCGAAAGGGTTTATCCTGAATATCCTGATTATCCCTGTTAATTCAAAAGGTTTTTTATGTCAAAACTGTACGTAATAGGAATCGGTCCCGGCAACCTGAAAAACATGACCTACGAGGCCCGCGAGGCCATCGAGACCGCCGATACCGTGGTCGGCTACCAGACTTATCTCGATCTTATCAAACCGCTCCTGACCGGCAAGGATGTCGTTTCCTCCGGCATGACGAGAGAGGTGGAGCGCTGCCGGGAGGCGCTGCGGCTCGCCGCGGAAGGGCGGACGGTCGCCCTGGTCTCCAGCGGTGACGCCGGCGTCTACGGTATGGCCGGACTGGTGCTGGAATTGTCTCCGCCGGAGAATATCGAGGTCGTAATCGTACCTGGTGTCTCGGCAGTGCAGGCCGCGGCCGCGGTGCTCGGTGCACCGCTGATGCACGACTTTGCCGTGATCTCCCTCTCCGATCTGCTTACCCCCTGGGAGCTGATCGAGAAGCGCCTGGCGGCGGCGGCCGCGGCCGATTTCGTCGTGGCCCTCTATAACCCCCGCAGCAAGGGCAGAGTGCGGCACATCGAGCGTGCCCGGGAACTGCTGCTTGCCTCCCGTTCTCCCCAGACCCCGGTCGGTATCGTGCGTAACGCCTGCCGCGAAGGCGAGGTAAAGATTCTCTCCACCCTGGCCGAGATGCCGTTGGACAGCATCGACATGTTTTCCCTGGTCATCATCGGTAATTCCGCCACCTATGTTGACGGGCAGATGCGGATGGTAACCCCGCGAGGCTATAGCGTGAGGGGTGAGGAGAAAGGAGAGAGGAAAAATAAAAGCATTGCTTCTCCCCTCACGCCTAACCCTTCACACCTCACACATCACGGCAAAGCCGTGATGTTCGTCGGCACCGGCTCGGACGTGGGAAAATCGGTTCTCGCCGCCGGCTTCTGCCGCATTCTCAGCAACCGGGGCTTTTCCGTGGCGCCATTCAAATCCCAGAACATGGCCCTCAATTCCTTTGCCACGCCCGAGGGGGGCGAAATCGGCCGTGCCCAGGCGGTTCAGGCCCAGGCCTGCCGCATCGCACCCCATACCGATATGAACCCGGTGCTTCTCAAACCCAATTCCGATACCGGCAGCCAGGTGATCGTCCAGGGACACGCAGTTGGAAATATGGCGGTCAAGGAGTACAACAGCTACAAGCCGCAAGCCCTTCGTAAAGTGGAGGATAGTTTCCGGCGGCTGGCGGAAAACTACCAGTATATTGTCATCGAAGGCGCCGGCAGCGTCGCGGAAATCAATCTGCGGGCCCACGACATTGCCAACCTGCGGATTGCCGAAATGGCCGACTGCCCGTGCCTGCTGGTGGCGGACATCGACCGCGGCGGGGTGTTTGCCCAGATCGTCGGCACCTGGGAGTTGCTGAAACCGGAGGAGCGAAAGCGCATCAAAGGGGTAATCATCAACAAGTTTCGCGGCGATCCCTCACTGCTGACTTCCGGAATCGAATTTGTCGAAAAGAGGACCGGTATTCCTGTACTGGGTGTCGTCCCGTATTTCAGCCATTTCCGCATCCCGGAAGAAGACAGCGTGGCGTTGGAACGGCGCAGAAGCGCGACACGGGGAGGAAAAAGCGCGGAAGGAAAGCTCCGGATCGGCGTGATCAGGTTTCCTCGAATTTCAAATTACACCGATTTCGATGCCCTTGAGGGGGAGCAGGATGTGGATCTCCGTTACCTCGAAGAGGTCGAGGAACTGGACGATCTGGATTGTCTGATCCTGCCGGGCAGCAAATCGACCATTTCCGATCTCCGCTTTCTCCGGCAACAGGGATTGTTTGAGAAAATACGAAGCTTTGACGGACCGATAGTCGGCATCTGCGGCGGATACCAGATGCTCGGAACCAAGGTTTTCGATCCGGACGGCCTGGAATCGTCCGTGGCCAAGGCGGAGGGCCTGGGAATTCTTGACGTGGAGACGGTACTTCTCCCGGAAAAGGAAACCCACCAGGCAGAGGCACGGCTGCTGCCCGCTGCCCTGTTGATTGCACCAAACGCCGGGAATACGGTTTCCGGCTACGAAATCCACATGGGAAATACGACCCTCGGTCCCACGGCAAAGCCCTTCAGCCAGCTGCTATGCCGTTCCGGTTGCGAGGTGGCGGTTCTTGACGGTGCGGTCTCGGCCGACGGCCGGGTATTTGGCACCTACCTGCATGGCATTTTCGATAATCACGTCTTCCGCAGCGCCTTCCTCAACAGACTGCGGAGGAAAAAGGGATTTCCCGTTTTTTCCGCTGATAGTCGCGTAGATGACCCGTTCGACCTGCTGGCGGAGCATCTGGAGCGGCATCTTGACCTGGAGCGGCTGTTCCGGGTCTGCGGGATGGACGAATGTTCGGGATAGCTCCATTGATTTTGCTACCAGCCGTCGCTCTGGACCTGCTCCTGGGCGACCCGCGCTGGCTGCCCCACCCGGTGGTTGGAATCGGCAGACTGGTCTCCGCACTGGAAAAGCCCTTGCGTCGTCTGATCCGGAACCAACGACTCGCGGGTGTGCTGCTGCTGATCTGTGTGGTCGGGACAACAGTTCTGCTGGCATTTTTGCTGCTGAAAGGTGCCGCAGCGCTACATGCCTCCCTGGGTGCTGCGCTGGCGGCGGTTCTCGCCTGGACCTGCCTTGCGGCCCGCTCCCTGCAGCGGGAATCGGGTCTGGTCGCCGATCGGCTGGTTGCTGGTGATCTGGAGGGGGCACGCCATTATCTCTCCCGCATTGTCGGCCGGGACACTGCAGACCTTGACGAAGCGGAAATCTGGCGGGCACTGGTGGAGACGGTGGCGGAAAACACCTCGGACGGGATCATCGCTCCGCTCTTTTACCTGCTGATCGGCGGTCCGGTTTTGGGGCTGGCCTACAAGGCGGTGAACACCCTCGACTCGATGGTCGGCTACAAAAACGAGCGCTACCTTGAATTCGGTTGGGCCTCGGCCCGCTTTGATGACCTGGCTAACTGGCTGCCGGCGCGGTTGACCGGTTTTCTGATGGTTGTCGCGGCACCGATCGTCGGGCTTTCCGCAGGCAAGTCGTTCAAGATGATGATCCGGGACGGCAGCAATCATTCCTCCCCGAACAGTGGCATTCCGGAGGCGGCAGCGTCAGGAGCCCTTGGAATCCGCCTCGGTGGGATGAACCGCTATTTCGGTCAGCCGGTGGAAAAACCGACTATCGGCGATCCGTTACGGGAGCTGTCCCGGGAATCGTACCAAGGGGTGATCCGGCTGATGTATGGTTCCATGGCACTGCTGCTGGTAATGTGGGGGGTAGTGATCGCTGTCAGATATTTGTAGGGGCGGTTCCGTGTGGCCGCCCAAATCAGGGCAACCACACGAAGTTGCCCCTGCAATTTGTGAAATCTATTGACCAGGATTAAACCTATGACGAACGACAGCCCTTCACCATCGTACAGCCGTTACGCCCTGGCCCTGCTCCTGGCGGTAAACCTGCTCAACTACATCGACCGGCAGATTCTTTACGCCGTGTTCCCGCTGATCAAGGCGGACTTTGCCCTGTCGGATACCGCCCTCGGCTTTCTCGGCAGCGCCTTTATGATCTGCTACATGTGCTCCGCCCCGCTGCTCGGCTGGCTGGGCGACCGGGGCAACCGGATCAGCCTTGCCTCTTGCGGGGTTGCGGTCTGGAGCCTTGCCACGGCCCTGGCCGGTTTTGCCCCCGGCTATCGTTCCCTGCTGGCGGCGCGCACCGTGGTGGGAATCGGTGAAGCTAGCTTCGGCACCGTCTCACCGGGACTGGTGGCCGATTATTTCAGCAAGGAGCGCCGCGGCCAGGTGCTGTCCTATTTCTATCTGGCGATTCCGGTCGGGAGCGCCATCGGTTATCTGCTCGGCGGACTGCTCGGCTACCACTTCGGCTGGCGCTCGGCCTTCCTCCTGGTCGGTGCACCGGGACTGTTCCTCGCCGTGGCGGTCTGGTTCCTCCGTGACCCGAAAAAACAGGATCGCTCCCTGCGAAAACAATCGGGGGGGCAAAATCTTTCGGCAGGCTACCTCGCCCTGTTCAGGAATCGCTCGTTCGTGGTCAATACCCTGGCCATGGCCGCCATGACCTTTGCCCTGGGGGGGCTGGCCCAGTGGATGCCGAGCTTCCTTAACCGAGTCCACCACCTCGATGTGGCCAGGGGAAACACCCTCTTTGGCGCCATTACGGTGTTGGCCGGCATCAGCGGCACCCTCACCGGCGGCTGGCTTGGCGATCGTATCCAAAAAAAGACGCCGAAAGGGTATCTGCTCGTCTCCGGTTGGGGTTTCCTGATCGGCACTCCGATCGCCGTCTACGCCATCGCGGCCCCATCGCTCACCGGCTGCCTCACGGCGGTGTTTTTTGCCGAATTCTTCCTCTTTTTTAATACCGGCCCTCTCAACACGGTGATCGTCAACGTGAGTTCCTCCGGCTGCCGGGCCATGGCCTTCGCCGTCAATATTTTCTTCATCCATGCCCTGGGAGATGCCATCTCACCGACCATCCTCGGCTGGCTCTCGGACCAGTGGGGACTTCGCTCAGCCCTGTTGCTGACCCCCGTAGCAATCGCGACAGCCGCCGGCTTCTGCTTCCTCTGCACGCGCTTTATCCGCCAGGACATGGAGTCAGCCGAACGTCTCTGAGAGAAAACGAAGATGCCCTTACCCTTTCTTTCCTGAAAAAACTGTGCTACATTTTCTTGCTGATAAAATAGCTCCCTGGGAGGATTAGATGAAAAAAGATATTCTGGAAAAAGGCGCCATTTTGCAGCGCGATAAAGAAACCTACGCCATTGCGCCCCATATTCCGGGCGGGATCACCAATACGGCCATTCTACGGAAAATCTGCGATGCGGCAGATAAATTTAATGTTCAGGCCGTCAAACTGACTTCGGCACAGCGCATTGCCCTGGTCGGCGTCAAGGAAGAAGACCTGGACGCGATCTGGGCGGATCTCCAGCAGACACCGGGCGCGGCCATCGGCCTCTGTGTGCGGAGCGTCAAAATCTGTCCCGGCACTACCTTCTGCAAGCGGGGCGTGATGGATTCCGTCGGCCTCGGCCTGAAAATTGATGCCGTCTACCACGCAATGGAACTCCCCAACAAAATGAAAATGGGTGTTTCAGGCTGCATGCTTTCCTGTTCTGAGGTCTGGGTCAAGGATATCGGTGTAATGGGAACGCCGAAGGGCTGGAAAATTCTGGTCGGCGGCAACTCCGGCATGCGGCCGCGGATTGCAGATGTCCTGGTGGAGGAGATCGCCACGGATGATGAGGTCCTGGCAATCATCGCCAAGATCATCGATTTCTACAAAAACTGCGGCAAGAAAGAACGGATCTGCCGTATCGTCGAGCAGATGGGTATTGATGAGTTCAAGAAGGCCGTGCTGGGATAAGGCTTTCGAGACAGGTCGGATAAAAAAGGCGATGCCCGGGAAATTTACGGCATCGCCTTTTTTATTCCAGTGTGTGGCCGGTTTTTTCCGAATCAGTCGTGAACTCTGCCGAGCCGCGCGGAAATATCCGTAACTTTCCCACCGGACAATCTTCAGGTCGAGTGCAGCACTGCTGGTGCTGAACTGTTTCAGTACGCGGGTTCACGGAGATGAAAAAGTTCAGAGCGTTCCGAGGTAGGTTAGTATCTGACGGGCCATTTCCGGAGAATCGATGCGGACGGAGAGTTCGTTGTTACGGGACAGGGCGCTGTGGGTGAGGTTGTGGCTGCCGAGAAAGACCCAGCGGTCATCGATGACGACAACCTTGGCGTGGCTGGTTTTGCGGAGCGAGTCAAAACGAACCTTGATGCCGCTCGGCGTAAGGAGCGAGGCGGTGGCACGGTTTTCCCGGTTGAGAAAATCCCGTTCATTCCCGGATTGTTCGAGAATTACGCTGACGTCGACCCCACGCTGACAAGCCCGAATCAATTCATCGGCGATTCGACGCGGCATGTTGCCGGGAAACTTGGTAGTTTTAAAAAGATAGCAGGAAACGATGATGCTGGAGCGGGCCTCGCGAAGCCCGGTAAGGAGAGCAGCGCCATAGTCCCGATTCATCAACAGGGTGGCCGCTCCGGGGTGGAATGCGGCCGGCGTCGCCGGACCGGCAACGCTCACCAGGAGCAGGACAAAACCGGCAATGAGAGGAAAGCGGCCGCTACGGAAAATACCGCGGCGGCGCCAGGAAATAATCGTCATGTGATAACCGTACGCACCATCAGCTGAAAAGGTTCACGACCTTGTCGAAAAAATTCTTCTTCATCGGGTGAACTTCCTCGCCGCCAATCGCCGCGAATTCCTCAAGGAGTTCCCGTTGCCGCTTGTTGAGGTTCACCGGTGTCTCCACCTTGATCACCACCATCTGATCACCCCGCCCATAGCCCTGGAGGACCGGGATTCCTTTGTCCTTCAGGCGGAAAACCTTGCCGGACTGGGTCCCCTCGGGAATTTTCAGGTTCAGTTTGCCGTCCAGGGTCGGTACCGCAATCTCGGTGCCAAGGGCTGCCTGGACAAAGCTGATCGGGATTTCACAGATAACGTCATTGTTCTCTCGGGAAAATACCGTGTGAGGCCGAACTTTGATCGAGACGTAGAGATCGCCGTTTGGTCCACCCTTCGTTCCCTCGCCACCCTCACCGGAAAGTTTCAGCCGGTTGCCGGTCTCGACCCCCGCGGGAACCTTGACCGACATGGTTTTGGTGTCCCGCGCCATTCCGGTGCCGCGGCAGGTCGAACAGGGTGAGTCAATGACTTTACCCTCGCCATTACAGTGGTTGCAGGTTCGGCTGACGCTGAAGTAGCCCTGCTGAAAACGGACCTGTCCGGCCCCGCGGCAGGTCGGGCAGACCTTCGGCTCGGTACCGGGCTTGGCGCCGCTGCCGTTGCAGGTGCCGCAGCGTTTGTTGTAGGGAACCTCAATTTTGGACTCGACGCCGAACGCCGCTTCCTCAAAACTGATTTCAAGGTTGTAGAGGAGGTCGTCACCCCTTTTGCCGCCTCGGCGCTGCTGTTGACGGCCGCCGAACAGATCACCGAAGATATCCTCGAAGATGTCGCCGAAAGGCGTGCCACCGCCGAAACCGAAGCCGGAGGCCCCGGCCGCGCCACCGACTCCCGCATGGCCGAACTGGTCATACTGGACCCTCTTTTGAGGGTCGGACAGCACTTCGTACGCCTCGGAAACCTCTTTGAACTTCTCTTCTGACTGTTTATCACCCTGATTTTTGTCAGGATGGAATTGTATGGCCAGCTTGCGGTAGGCCTTCTTGATTTCGGTTTCGGAAGCATTCCGATGAACGCCCAGCACCTCGTAGTAATCGCGCTTTTCCCCGTTTGCCACTCTTGTTCCCTCTCAGGAGTCTGTCGGACGTAGGGTAAATCTGCTACAAATCCGTCTGGACGGTCCATATTTCGCCGCTTTTTTGGGCAATAGAACAACTATTGCCCTGCAAAATCAACAAAATCTGTCCTCGCCCAGCCGAATTTTCGCTTCGATTTCCTAAGTCCGACAGACTCCTAGGCAAAAGGCAAAGGGCAAACGGCAAAAAGGGGAGTAGTACGGATCTCCCCTTCGCCCTAAGCCCCATGTCTTGAGCCGTTCTCTGTTAGTTATTTATCGTCTTTGACTTCCTCGAACTCGGCCTCGACAACCTTTTCGTCCGAGCCTTCCTCTTTCGGCGCGGCTTCACCCTCGGCTCCGGCGCCTGCCTGCTGAGCATGGGAGTAAACCGCTTCGGCCAGCTTGTGGGAGGCCTGGGTAAGTTCCTCGGTGGCGGTCTTGATGGCAGCCGGATCGTTGCCTTCCATCGCCTTCTTCAATTTGGCGACACCATCTTCGATCTTCTGTTTTTCGCCGGCATCGACCTTGTCGCCGAATTCCTTGAGAGACTTCTCGGTGGAATAAATCAGGCTGTCGGCATGGTTGCGGGCCTCGATCAGCTCACGCTTCTGCTTGTCCTCACTGGCATGGGACTCGGCGTCGCGCACCATCTTGTCGATCTCTTCCTTGGAAAGTCCGGAGGAAGCGGTGATGCGAATGGACTGTTCTTTACCGGTACCCAGATCCTTAGCGGAGACGTGCACGATGCCGTTGGCATCGATGTCGAAGGTTACCTCGACCTGGGGCACGCCACGCGGTGCCGGTGGAATACCGGTCAGCTCGAAATTACCGAGAGTCTTGTTGTCACCGGCCATTTCCCGCTCACCCTGCAGGACATGGATGGTCACTGCCGGTTGGTTGTCGGCGGCGGTGGAGAATACCTGGCTCTTGCGGCAGGGAATCGTGGTGTTCTTGTCAATGAGCTTGGTCATGACGCCGCCCAGGGTCTCGATACCGAGGGAAAGCGGCGTAACGTCAAGCAGCAGCACGTCTTTCACGTCACCGCGCAGAACGCCACCCTGGATGGCGGCGCCGATGGCCACCACTTCATCGGGATTGACGCCCCGGTTGGGGACCTTGCCGAAGATTTCCTGAACTTTCGTCTGCACGATCGGCATGCGGGTCATTCCGCCCACCAGGATTACCTCATCGATTTCACTGGGGGAGAGGCCGGCATCTTTCAGAGCGGTCCGGCACGGTCCTTCCAATTTCGCGATCAGCTCGGCACAGAGGGCTTCGAGCTTGGCGCGGGTCAGCTTCAGGGTCAAGTGCTTCGGACCGGTCGCATCGGCGGTGATGAACGGCAGGTTGATGTCGGTCTCCATCGAGGTGGAAAGTTCGCACTTGGCTTTCTCGGCCGCTTCCTTGAGACGCTGGAGCGCCATCTTGTCGGAACGCAGGTCGATGCCCTGATCCTTCTTGAACTCGTCGGCAATCCAATCGATGACCTTCTGGTCGAAGTCCTCACCACCGAGGAACGTATCGCCGTTGGTCGATTTAACCTCGAAGACCCCTTCACCCAATTCGAGAATCGAGATATCGAAGGTACCGCCACCCAGGTCGAAGACCGCGATCTTTTCGTCCTTCTTCTTGTCGAGACCGTAGGCCAGGGCCGCGGCGGTCGGCTCGTTGATGATCCTGAGCACGTTCAGACCGGCGATCTTGCCGGCATCCTTGGTTGCCTGGCGCTGGGAGTCATCGAAATAGGCCGGAACGGTGATGACCGCGTCGGTAACCGTTTCGCCCAGGTAATCTTCCGCGGTCTTTTTCATCTTCTGCAGGATCATGGCGGAGATTTCCGGCGGAGAATACTGCTTGCCGCGAACATCCACCCAGGCGTCACCATTCTCCGCTTTCACGATCTTGAAGGGAGAAATGGCGATATCTTTTTTCACCGCTTCGGTGTCAAACTTGCGGCCGATGAGGCGCTTGATGGAAAACAGGGTATTCTCCGGATTGGTGACCGCCTGGCGCTTCGCCTGCTGGCCCACCGGACGCTCGCCACTGTCGGTGAAAGCGACCATGGACGGTGTGGTGCGGCTTCCTTCCGCATTGGCTATGACAACAGGCTCTCCCCCCTCCATGATGGCTACGCAGGAGTTGGTAGTGCCCAGATCGATTCCGATTACCTTACTCATATATGTATTCCTCCTTTTAATGTCTCTGCATGGTAAAGCTAAGTACCTACTCGAAAAAAAACAAGGGGAGCGGCGAAAATTTATTCAGACCCGTTCTTTTTCGCGGCGGCCACCGAAACCATCGCCGGCCGCAAAAGCCGGTCATTGAGCAGATAGCCCTTCTGGTACTCTTCGATAATGCTATTCGGCGCCACATCATCACTTTCCACCTGACACATGGCCTGATGGTATGCCGAGTCGAACGTGGCGCCCTTTGCTTCGATGGGCTCCACGCCAAACTTTTTCAGCACCGACAGGAGCATGGAGCGGGTCAGATTCACCCCTTCGATAACCGCGGAAAGGCTTTCCTCGGAGGCATGATCAAGGGCTCGTTCCATATTGTCCAGAACCGGAAGAATATCAGTCAGCAGGCATTCATTGCCGTATTTCATCAGATCTTCCTTTTCCTTCTGGACCCGGCGACGGTAATTTTCCAGGTCGGCACGCTCACGGAGATATTTATCCCAGTTGGCCGCAACTTCAGCCTCTTTCGCCACCAGGGCCTCCTCAAGCTGACGGATTCTCTCCGCCGGATCAAGTGCGACTCCCGTTTCGTCGCCTGTCCCTTCCGTCACTTCCACCTGTTGCTCAGTATGTTCCACACCGTTTGTTTCGGTGTCATGCTTTTTCATCATCACAGATACTCCTTTCACGCTTTATTCCCGGCCCAACAATTCGCTAAGCATTCGTGCCGTGTAGTCAACAATGGGAATTACCCGGTCATAGCCCATCCGGGTGGGGCCGATGACACCGAGAACCCCGAGGGTATTCGGACCGCTTGCATAGGAAGCGGTAATGACGCTCATCTGATTCATGCGGCTCAAAAAGTTTTCCGCACCGATAAAGATATTTACCCGGTCGGCTTTCATGCAGCAGTCAAGCAAGTTGATGAGCTGGCTTTTTTCCTCGAAGGTGTGGAAAATCTCCTTCATCCTCTCCACATCGGCAAATTCCGGCTGTTCGAGGATATTGACCTGCCCCTCGATGAAAACATCCGCGGCAGACTCTTCCAGGGTTACCTCGGAAAGTTTGAGCGCCCGGCTCAGAAGTTTGTCGTAGCGGACCTTCTCGTCCTGCATCTCCCTGACGATTCGGGCTTTTACTTCCGCGATCGTCAAGCCATGGAGCAGTTCGTTCAGGTAATTCGTCATACGCACCAGATCTTCCGTTGAAAGATCTTCCTCGGCTTCGATGACCCTGTTCTGGACAATCCCGCTTTCCGAGACGAGAATCACCAGAATCCGCCTGCCGAAGAGTTTGACGAACTCGATCTGGCGAAAAACATTGGCCGCGAAGCGCGGTGCGACGACAATCCCGATATAGTTTGAAATGGACGACAGTATCTTGCTGGTTTCCTTGAGAATTTCGCCCACATCCCGGCCCGGAACCTGATACTGCCGGCGGATTTCCTCCTGCTGGTTTTCCGTGATGGCAGGGACATGGAGCAGGGAATCCACGTAGAAACGAAACGCCTTGTCGGTGGGAACCCGGCCCGCCGAAGTGTGGGGAGAAGAGAGGAAGCCCATCTCCTCCAGATCGGACATGACGTTTCGCACCGTTGCCGGCGACAGGGCAAGTCCATGCCTTCGGGTCACCGTACGGCTGCCAACCGGCTCCGCGGTCCGGATGTAATCATCAATGACCGCTTCAAGGATCTGTCTGCTTCGTTCCGAAAGGTTATCGTTCATTATTGCCCCTGTAACGAAAGTTAGCACTCAAATGCATCGAGTGCTAACCTCACAAAAGTAACAACCGACCCCTTTTTTGTCAAGGTATTTTCCCTTTTATATAAACCTGACGAAAACCTGGTTCGATAGGATCCGGGCCTTGCCGGTGAGGCGCACAAAACCATCCCTCATTTCCAAAAGCCCGCCGGCAAAGAGATCCGCGCAGGCCGCTCCGAAGGCCTCCTGAATAGATAGGGAAAACTCTTCGCGAAAGTGCTCGAGGCTCACCCCTTCCGTCAAGCGCAGGCCGAGAAACAGGCACTCCGCCATGGCCTCTTCTCGAGTCAGGTTCCGGGATTCGACAGTCGGTAGGCATCCGCGACCAACCAGCGCAAGATAGTCCTCCACTTTCTCCGTATTTGAAAACCGGAGGCCGGCTTCCGGCCGCCGCAGGAACGAATGGGCGCCGGCGCCGAAGCCGAGATATGAACGACGCAGCCAGTAGCCGGAATTATGGCGAGAGCGGAAACCGGGCCGGGCGAAATTGGCGATTTCATACTGTTCATAGCCATGCGCGGCAAGGACCTTCGCCGCCAGCTCATACATGCAGGCCGATTCCTCCTCATCGGGCAGGAGCAGCGCCCCCTTTTCCTCCAAAAGGGCAAAGGGCGTCCCCTCCTCGATGCTGAGGCCATAGACAGAAAGGTGTTCCGGGTTCAGGTCACAGGCTTGCGACAACTCCCGCTGCCACTGGGCAAGGCTTTGTCCCGGCAGGGAATGAATAAGGTCGATACCGATATTGTCAAACCCGGCTTCCCTGGCGGTACGAAAAGCGCCCATCGTCTCTGCGGCGCTATGGGCGCGGCCAAGTACCGCAAGGAATTCATCGTCAAACGACTGAACACCGAGGGAAAGGCGATTGACACCCGCGGCGCGGAACGCGGCAAGTTTCCCACTGGTAACCGCGCCCGGATTGCATTCCAGGGTGATCTCGGCATCCGCGGCCAGCGCGTAGTACTTCGCGGCAGCCTCGATGATTCGCGCCACCTGAGACGGCTCGAGGAGGGAGGGGGTTCCCCCGCCAAAATAGAGCGTGCCGGCGGCAGAGCCCTTTTCCGGCATTTCGCAACGCTGTTCCAGCTCCGTGAGCAAACCGGCCAGATACTCGTCCGGACTACAGGGAGCGTCACTAACGGAATTAAATGCGCAGTAGCGGCATTTTTTCAGACAGAATGGGTAGTGAATATAGAGTGACAAGGTCATTACGGACCAGTGTACCCCACCCGGCAAAGGAAAGTCCAAAGCAAAGTTGCCGGCGCTTCCGGCGCTTTTCCGCTTTCGGTGAAGAAATGTAAAGGGGAAAAATCGTGTTGACTTGATAGGGAGACAGGCTTATTTTATCAATACTTTCCACTTATTGGTATGGAGGTAGACATTTTGGGAATCTTTACTGTGACCGGCCTGGTCGTTCAAGTTGTTCTGGTTGTCCTCGCGCTCTTTTCCGTTATCTCACTCGGCATCATCTTCTTTAAATTCCGGCAGGTCTACCGCGCCAACAGCCAGTCGGAAAAGTTTCTCGATTTTTTCTGGAAGGTGAAAAAATTCGATTCCATCAATGCCCAGCTTGACCGCTTTACCGACTCACCGCTGGCGGTCCTCTTCAGTGAAGGCTTCAGCGAGCTGAAGAAACTGATGGAAAAGGGGGAAGAAAGAGAAGACCCGGAGGTCATCAGCACCGACCTCGGGGGAATCGAAAATATTTCCCGCGCCCTGCGCCGGGCTACCACCTCGGAAATTACCCGTCTGGAGAAATACCTCACCTTTCTGGCAACCACCGGCTCAACCGCACCCTTTATCGGGCTGTTCGGAACCGTTTGGGGAATCATGACCGCCTTCAAGGGGATCGGCGAAACCGGTTCGGCTTCGCTGGCCGTTGTTGCTCCCGGTATTGCCGAGGCACTCATTGCCACGGCGGTAGGTCTGGTCGCGGCAATCCCTGCCGTCATGGGCTACAACCATTTTCAGCACAAGATCAAGGTCCTGATTTCCGAAATGGACAGCTTCTCCACGGAATATCTCAACATCGTTCAGAGATCCATCAGCAGGAAATAGGGGACGACCATGGAAATCGGAAGTAGAGAAACCCGGAACGGCGCCATGTCCCAGATCAATGTCACGCCCTTTGTGGACGTGATGCTCGTACTCCTTATCATATTCATGGTAGCCGCCCCGATGATGCAGCAGGGAGTCCAGGTAAACCTGCCAAAAACCCAGGCAAAATCCCTTGCCACCGACCAGGAAACGGTTGTGGTTTCCGTTGACAGATCCGGGAGGGTCTTTATCAATTCAGCGGAAACGAGCCATTCCGACCTGACAGGGAAGCTTGCCGCGATCTTCGAGTCGCGGGCTAAAAAAGAGGTCTTTCTGAAAGCCGACACCGATGTTCCATACGGAGAAGTGGTTAAGACCATGGCGGAAATCAAGGGTGCGGGCATTGAACGGCTTGGCATGATGACGGAGCCCGGCCGGGAAAAATGAGACATCGTCGGAAGAAAGAATTCGGGCTGGAAGTGGCCATCTCCTGCTCACTCCTCGCTCACCTGGCTTTTTTTGCGGCATTCAGTTTTTTTGATTTTTTT
>JAJZQA010000296.1 GCA_021810985.1 Deltaproteobacteria bacterium | reverse complement strand
AACAACAAAAAAACGAATTTTCTTGACAAATGAACGTGCCTTCGGTAAATGCTGTTGCATTAAAATATTTTACACCATCGAAACGGCAAAACCCGGGTAATCGGGTGACGCAAAGCCACCTGTCCGTTATGAAGCGGATAGAGGGGTTACCGAAATGGCAGCCAGTTCGTCTTCAAAAACGAAGCCTGCCAATGTTTTTGGTGGGCTTTTCTGTTTTCAGATTATGCGCTTCGCTTGCGTGTTTCCGTGCACAAACCGGCACGGTATGCGCGAACATGCCTGAGTCTCGTCCTTATTTCCCCGACAGAAATCCCTTTCGTCGCACCTCGAGTTTTGCCCGTCCTAAATGGTTGCCTCCTGATGCTGGTCAGGAAAAAGGTTTGCCATGTTTTCAGAAAAATTCCCGCGGAGAGTCGTGACGATGTCGTTTCTCCTGATTCAACTTTTGATCGGGGTATCTGTTGCCACGACAGAAGCCGGTGGGGCAGTTGCCGGTGACCGGCTTGCTTCCGGTACTGCCCGTGCCGCTGAGTACGGTGCGTTAGCGGGGCGACAGGCACAACTGACGTACCAGGTTCTCATCCTGCTTCTGACTGTACTAGCCTTGGGATTATTTCTTTACCAGCAGAGGGCGAGAGCTCTCTCCCTGCGGGAAATATCTTGTGCGAAAAAGAAGGCGCAAGAAGTTCTGGAGCTTTGCCGGTGCCAGCAATCCGAGTACGATGACGTACTTGATACGGTGTCGGATCTCGTACTGTTTCTGAATTTGGAGCAGAAAATAACCTGGGTCAATCAAAAAGCCGAGTCTGCGTTGGGGATCGAGTATGTTACGATTATCGGCCGATCTTGCCATGAAATCTGGCATACCCTGATCGGGGACGGCTTCCTCTGTCCTGCCCGCAAGTGCCTCCTTTCCGGGGGGCCGGAGAAGAGTATCGGCTGGACCAGGGATAAAAAGCAGTTCGAAATCAGTGCTGTTCCGGTGAGAGACAGCTGCGGCACCATAGTCAGGATCATCGAGATAGGGCGAGACATCACCGCGCAAAGCCGTCTGGAACAGCAACTTCGCCAGTTACAGAAAATTGAATCAATTGGCTGGCTGACAACCGGGATAATCCATGATTTCAACAACATTCTTACGGGTATTATCGGTTTTGCCTATCTGCTGCAAAAAAAGGACAACACTGACGATCTGACACGCAACTATCTGACTAACATCACCAGTGCCGCGGAGAGGGCCGAGATTCTGACCAGGACCTTTCTTGCTTTTACCAGGAGCCAGTCTGTTTCTATCGTGGCCGAAGATCTTAATGAGATAGTTCGTGGCGTTGAAGGCCTGCTTGGCAATATTCTCGGTGAGGATATCGAATTCCATCTCCGTCTTTCTGCTTGTGAAATAGCCGTGTTGGCGGACAGTCGTCTTCTCGGGCAGGTCCTGCTCAATATTGCGAATCAATGCCGTTCCGCCCTGCGTGCGGGGAATAGTTTCATTGTTTCAACTTCCACCTGGCCGCTCCCCGTCGAAAACAGCGCCGGGGGGGATGACCTTTCCGGTGACTTTGCCTGTCTGAAAATTGAGATTCCCGCGGGTATTGTCCCGAGCGAGGGATGGGATGTTTTAGAGCAGGTCTTTCCTCTGTCCGAATCATTCGGAGAAAGCGAGGACGTAGGACTTGCGGTAGCTCGGGGAATTGTCGAACAGCATGGCGGTTCAATCACCTTGGCCAACGGGGCTGGCTCAGGGACTGTTTTCAGCATTTTTCTGCCGCTTCAACGTGAAGCCGGCCTCAAGTTTTGGAAGGCAGATATCTTGAGTGCTCTCTCGGGCGGGAGCGAAACTATTCTTGTCGTTGAAGACGACATGTGGGCTCGCAGCTTTCTTCGGGAATTATTTGAAGGGGCAGGTTATCGGATTGTCGAGGCGGGAGACGCAGCGGCTGCCATGGAAAAGTTTCGGTGCCATGGTGCCGCCATTTCACTGGTCCTCTGTGATCTGGTAATTCCTTACCAGAATGGGAGGGATCTCTGCCGGGAACTTGCACATATCCGGCCTGACGTGAAGGTTCTGTTCATGAGTGGATATCCTGCTGATATAATCAGGGCGCGAGGTATTTGTGTCGATGATTGTACGGTTCTGCCGAAACCCTTCAACCCGGAGAAACTCCTTCAGACAGTCCGCTCTGTTCTCCACAGCACAGGGTAACCTGGATTCGTCACGGGATTTGACCTTGGTGCCCAGCGGAAATCCCGTTCTTCTGCTCAGGAGCCAAAGATCTGTCCGAAGAAGGATTCCATTTTTTTTCGAGTATTCAAGGCCGTTCCATGGGTGCCACGCAGATTTCCCTGGATAAGATCATCAACGATCCTGTGGTCGAGTTCGTTGTTTTTTGCCCACATGTTGATGGTCATGTTTAAGTCCTTCAGCTTTTCTTCAATAATCTTCAATCGTTGTTCGCTATTCATTTTGATCAGCTCCGTGTGCAACGGATTGCCGGGTGAATTCCCGTCAGTTCCGCGGATGTTTTCTTTCTGACTACATTCAGGTACAGCATAGCTCTTTTCTGCGTCACCGCGAAAAAGAGGAAAAGCTCTTCTTTCAGAGGTAATTGTGCCGGTGTGCCTGGAAACCTCGGACCTCCGTTTGGAAATGAGAAGTGTTATACTACTCCTTTTTTGAGTTTCGATCAATCACTCCTGCCCTGCCGGGGAAAAAAGACTGCGTCGCTCTGGTCACTACAAGACCGGAACCCGGAGAACAGTTTCGTTCACTTTTTGAGCTCGTGCCAGATCAGCGCTCCTGCGCCGAGGACGCCTGCATTCCCTCCCGCTAAGCCGGAGAGCAGCAAGGGAATCCGCCCGCGATAAACTTGCAGGAGGTTTTCCTCCATGGAGCGGCGTGCCGCAACGAGCAGCAGGTCTCCGGCGGCAGAAAGTCCACCATGGAAAATAAACGCCTCCGGGCTGGTGACGGCCACCGCATCCGCCAGTTTTATGCCGAGGATTCGTCCGGTCACGGCAAAAGCTTCCAAAGCGAGAGTGTCATTATTGCGGGCAGCCGTATACACCTCTTTCGCCGTGAGTTCCTGGAAGCTGAATCTCCGGAGCACGCTATCTTCCTTCCTTTCGGCCAGCAGGGAAAAGACGGTCCTGCAGAGTCCGGGGGCAGAGACATAGGTTTCAAGACAGCCCCGCTTGCCGCAGCCGCACATCCTCCCCGCTGGGTCGACCACGGTGTGGCCGAGCTCTCCGGCAAAGCCGTCGGCACCGTAGACAATTTCCCCGTTTACGACAATGCCGCTGCCGAGTCCCGTTCCGAGGGTAATGCTGATGAAGTTACGCATTTCCCGTGCCGCGCCAAACTTCATTTCCCCTAAGGCGGCGGCATTGGCATCATTGGTGACAGCTACGGGCAAATCAAAACGGGATCGGAAGAGTTCAGCGATCGGGACCCTGTCTTCCCAATTCAGGTTGGCCGGACACACTACGATTCCTGTGTAATA
>JAJZQA010000295.1 GCA_021810985.1 Deltaproteobacteria bacterium | reverse complement strand
AACAGAATATCGGAACTGTTCGGCGGCGGCTGGGGAAAATCCAGCATGACGCGCGCAGGAAGCGGAACAGCATCGCCGACAAAGAGCGCTTCCCGGGGAGAGATGCGGTAGTGTTCGAGAATTTTCAACAGCGGCTCAGGATGAGGCTTCGGATTCTTAACTTTTGCCGCGGTCATGACATAGCCGAAATACGGAGTCAGGCCGAAATCCTCCAGAAGCAGATCCATCGAATTAGAACGGTTGGTGCAGACTGCCAGATTGACCCTCTTGTACAAGATTTGCAGGGTCTCGATAAAACCTGCCTCCATATGCATGTACGGCAGAAGCTCCCGGTAATCAATCGATGCGGCAAAACTGAGTGCCGCCGCCACTTCACGCGGGTCATCGGCAAAGAAATGGGCCAGGACATCCTTGCTGGAATAGGTGTGAAGCAGGTGCATGATCTCCTGACTATTCCGGTCGAGCGGCGGTTTGCCGAACTTCTCCATGACTTTCGAGTAGAAGGCGAAGTTTGCCTCAAATGACTCGAACATGACGCCATCGCAATCGTAAATTACTGTCCTGTAACCGTTTATCCCCTGCGGCATCACTGTTCCTTCCTCACGGAGTTCAGGTACTCCTCCCACTCCAGAGGAAGTAGATAACCCTTCTTGCTGTTGCATTCCTTGCAGGCTGGCACCACGTTGCCTTGGGTGCTCCTGCCACCGCGAATGATCGGGACCAGATGGTCCATGGTCAACTCTGAAGGAGAAAATGTGCCGCCGCAATAATGACAGATACCGCGAGCCACCCGGTTTTTCCACCATCGTGATTTGCGCAGTTCACGACCCTTTTCCTTCTCCCTGCGGATTTCCTCTTCCGACACTTCGATAATAAACTGAGTCAACGTTGATTCACTTCCCCGGACTTTGTTACATTCTGCTAATTGCTTGCCGTGCAAGCTCATCGCAACGCTCGTTTTCCGCATGGCCGTTATGGCCACGAATCCAGACCCACTGAACGCGATGCACCCGGGTGAGCTCCAGAAGCCTTTCCCACAGGTCACGGTTCAGGACCGCTTCTTTTTTGCTGTTTTTCCAGCCCCGCTTGAGCCAACCGTCCATCCACTCCGTCATCCCTTTGACCAGATACTGCGAGTCGGTTGTCAATACCACCTCGCAGGGCCTTTTCAGCGACTCAAGCGCCGTGATGGCAGCCATCATTTCCATGCGGTTGTTAGTGGTGTGGGGGTCGGAGCCGGACAGTTCCTTTTCTTTACCACCGGAACGGAGGACGCAACCGAAGCCTCCGGGTCCGGGATTGCCGCTGCAGGCGCCATCACAGAAGATTTCGACTTTCACTGGACAAAAGCTCCTTCGCGCTTCAAGAGCTCGGCAATTGCGTCCATTACCCGCTCCACGATGAGGATATGGGTTTCCTTGATGTTCTCACGCTCATAAAGGTCGGAGAAATCCAGCGGTGCGCCAAATATCACTTTAGCTTTCTGGCCGAAGCCCGGGAATTTCCATTTATTGAGTCCGGTCAGGGCGGTCGGAATAACCGTCGGACGGGTATCGTAAATGATCTTGCCGACGCCGCGGTTGCCCTTGCCGAGAATCCCCTGGCGGTTCCTGGTTCCTTCGGGGAAAAGCATGACCTTCTGGGTTTCCAGCAACTCGTTGATGACCCTGCCGGCCCGCACATCCCGCTTCCTGCGGACGGGGAAAGCTCCCCAGGAACTGTAAATCCAGCGCTGAAAAGGCTTGACGAAAAGCTCTTCCTTGGCTGGGGCCCAGATCATCTGGAACGGAAACCTGCGGACAATGGCCCAGGGCAGGAAGATCGTGTCGTAGGCGGAGATATGGTTAGACGCGATGAGAACACCGCCGGAAGCGGGGATACCCTCATCACCACTGACCGTGAAGCGGTTGAGCAGCGACGCATAGAAGCCGACGACATTTGCGGAGAACGTAACCCAAAAACGGCGGAGAAATGATACCTTCAAACAAACCTCGTCAGATAGGAGAAATGAGTAAAGATACTGTATACCATTTTCGGGAGAGTGGGGCAACCATTATAAACTTCGCCGGGTTAGCCGTTCCCTCCCGTTAATCGCGGCAAAACAGCGGAGTTCCGACTTTTCAGGGCAAGTTCAGATTCGCGCCGGAAGCAGACTCTCCACAATCCGTGTGGAGAAGCTGTTGACAAGTATGTTAACGGATTCGCAAAGCGTAACATTTCCGGCGAACATTTGCTAAGTGCCCACTTTATGATCACAGCAAAAGCGTCGCCACGAATAACCACGACCACACAGAGCAGAGAGCTCAGCGCAGGGCTACCAGGAAGGATGCCGGACAAATTAGCCTACCCCCAGATACCCGCTATTTCACTACCGCAGGAAGAACACTTCCCGGCCCTGATCGCAAGATCCTGCACACTGAAACCGCTTCGGGTAACCAGCCGGGCATGACAGCCGGGACACGCGGTATTTTCTCCACCATCTCCCGGCACGTTGCCCTCGTACACGTAGCGGAGTCCCGCGGCAATACCGATCTGGCGTGCTCTCCGCATGGTCGCCAGCGGAGTCCAGGAACGATCGGTCATCTGATAGTCGGGATGAAAGCTGCTCACATGCCAGGGCGTATCCGGGCCGACCTCGTCAGCGATAAAACGGGCAATGGCGGTCAACTCCTCGTCAGAATCATTCAGACCCGGAATAATCAACGTGGTGATTTCAAGCCAGATCCCGAGCTGTTTGTGCAGTCGGATCGATTCGAGAACCTCATTGAGCAGCGCCCCACCTACAACCTCACGATAAAAAGAGTCCGTAAAGCCTTTCAAGTCGATA
Source organism: Deltaproteobacteria bacterium (assembly GCA_021810985.1). Classification (GTDB taxonomy): domain Bacteria; phylum Desulfobacterota; class Desulfuromonadia; order Geobacterales; family Geobacteraceae; genus RPRC01. Next base: position 675 of record JAJZQA010000295.1, on the reverse strand, counting down.
TTCGCCGCATCGAGATAGGGTCTGATAAAAGAGAGAGCCTCTTCGGTAATATAGCCATTGGTCACAAAGATATTCTTCAGACCATTCCGCTGCGCCAGTACGGCGGTGTCGTAGGCGTATTCAAAGAAGATGGTCGGTTCGGTATAGGTGTAGGAAATGGAGCGGCAGCCGGCAGCAAGGGCCTTGGCAACTATTTCATCCGGCAGCAGCGGTCTTCCCAGTATTTTTCCGCCTTCGCGGGGGGGCTGGGAAATGCTGTGGTTCTGACAGTGCCGGCAACGAAAGTTGCAGCCCATCGTGGCAATCGAATAGGAGAGGCTGCCGGGCAGGAAGTGAAAAAGCGGTTTCTTCTCGATCGGATCCACCTGCTCGGCCACGCATTTCCCGTAGACCAGGGTAAAGAGGACACCGTCCCGGTTTTCCCTCACACCGCAGATTCCCCGTCTGCCGTCTGCAATAAGGCACCGGAACCCGCAGAGCCCGCAGCGAACCTTCTTTCCCGCCAACTTCTCGAAGAACATCGCCTCCTTCATGACACCCTCCTTTCTAACATCTCGAAATTATACCAGTTATCACTCACAAGGCAATCTTGACAAAAATTGGCGGTTTGACTAGAGTGTTAATAATGGTTGAGAGAGCGCCCCGCGTCGCACAAGGGGGTGAAAACCCATGAAA
>JAJZQA010000294.1 GCA_021810985.1 Deltaproteobacteria bacterium | reverse complement strand
TACCAAGCGCCGTGGGTCAAGTGTTTTTTTCGCCCAGGCAATTTTTTTTCTTAGAGGAATGGGTTAACCAAAATGATGGTTTCATCCCTTCTTGGCCCAACGGAAACGAGAGTGATCGGGCACTCAACCAACTCCTCGAGTCTTTTCAAATACTTTTGAGCATTAACGGGCAGGTCTTCAATTTTTCGCACCGAAGTAATATCGGTACACCAGCCGGGGAGCTCTTCGTAGACCGGCTGGCAGCGCGCAAAAATTTCCATTGAGGCAGGGAGCTCCGTAATGAGCTGACCTTCAAACTTATAGCCGGTACAGATCTTGATCGTATCAAAACCGCTCAGCACATCCAGCTTTGTCAACGCGATACCGGTCAAGCCATTGATCCTGACCGAGTACCGGGCAACAAGCGCATCAAACCAGCCGCACCTGCGCGGCCGGCCAGTAGTGGAACCGAACTCACCCCCCGCGGTGCGAAGCCTTTCACCAAACTCGTCTTCAAGCTCGGTGGGAAATGGACCGCTGCCTACTCTGGTTACATACGCTTTTGAAATGCCGATAATTTCTTGAATCTCTCTCGGACCAACACCTGTTCCGGTACAGGCACCGCCGGCACAGGTTGAGGAAGAGGTCACAAAAGGATAGGTACCGTAATCAATATCAAGCATCGTGCCTTGGGCACCTTCAAAAAGAATTTTTTTGCCGGCAAGAATATCCTGACGAAGAACGAGGGGAGTATCCGCGACATACTTGCGCAGAACATCGGCGTAACCGCAATATGTTTCAAATATTTCCTCAAAACCAAGCGGAGACTCGCCCAGATAATTTTCCAGGAGAAAATTCTTTTCTTCGAGATTTTCCCGAAGCTTCCTGGCAAAACAGTCCCTATCGAGCAATTCCATAAGCCTGATGCCGCGACGCCCGATCTTGTCCTCATAGCAGGGACCGATGCCACGCCCGGTTGTGCCGATCTTGCCGGAGCCGGACTTTTTTTCGCGAGCAATATCAACTTTCTTGTGGTAGGGCATAATGATGTGGAGAGACTCGCTCAGCAGAAGACAGGAGTCATCCTGCAAGCGGCCACCGGCTTTCAATGCGGCGACTTCCTGAAGGAAAACCTCCGGATCGAGTACAACTCCGTTACCGATTATGCACCGCTTACCAGGGTGCAGGATGCCGGACGGAATCAGGTGGAGAATTACTTTTTCATTACCGACAACAAGGGTATGCCCTGCATTGTTTCCGCCCTGAAAACGGATTACATCGTCAGCATATTCGGTAAAAATATCAACAACCTTACCTTTTCCCTCGTCGCCCCACTGGGCTCCAACCACAACAACATTCGCCATTCCTAGTCTCCCTGCAAGGGGCCGAAGCTTAAGGGAAAGTCTTTCTTGCACAGATCGCTTTTGGCGACCGTAATCCCTTTCTTGTCAGCAACCCTTACAACATATACGTGATCATCGGCACAGTCAGCGGCTCCAATGACTATCACATGCAAAATATTCGTCTTCCGGGCATACTCCAGAGAATCGTCAAGTGCTCTCCGGATAATATCCCTGGCCACCGTAAAACCTTTTTTCCTGAGCCGCCGGGCAATCTCCAAGGCTTCCCGCCGATCTTCCTTTGCATTGAAAACCAGGAAATCTCCGGTCTTGCCCGTCCCCACAACAGACCTTTTTTCAAGTGCCGCCAGCAGAGCCATGATATTGAAGGCAAAGCCGGTCGCCGGCGAAGGGAATCCATAGTGTGCCGTCAAATTATCATAACGGCCGCCACTGCAGACCGGTTCTCCGATTCCACCGACAAATCCTTCCAAAGTCACGCCGGTATAATAGTCAAGACCACGGATTTCACCAAGGTCGATTGTCAGGAAATCGCTGACACCGTAAATATCAAGAACGTCGAGCACCTGGGAAATATTGTCCAGCGCCTTGCGGGAGCGATCATTGGTTACACGCCGATCAGCTTCTGCCAGAACCTCCGGCCCGCCAAAAAGTCGCGGCAACGCCAGCAGCTCTTCCTTTACCGCATCGGCAACGGGCTCATTTTCCAGGAGTTCGCGAAGAGCAGATACATCTTTTTTTCCAATGGCATTGCGGAGAAGAGCCCGCGACGCCGGAGAAAAGTCGGCTGAATCCATAATCCCACGAAAAAATTCCACCTGGCCGATGGCGATTTTAAAATCGCTGAAACCCAGACTTTTCAAAACTTCAACCGCGATCGCGGTCATCTCCGCATCAGCTTCCGGGGAATCGAGTCCGATCAACTCGACACCGGCCTGAAAAATTTCCCGGCTGCGGCCGGACTGCAACTCGGCATGACGAAGCACCCGGCCACTGTAATAGAGCCGATGGGGCAAGGGGTACCCGGTCATCCTTGTTGCGACTATGCGCGCAATCTGGGGAGTGATATCGGGAGGAATGACAAGAAGTTTGCCAGTCTGACGGTCATCAAATCGAAAAATTCTCTCCTTGAGATCATCACCAATGGCCAGGGCCATAACATCCTGGAACTCCAGGAGCGGGGTAATGATACGCCTGAACCCCCACAGTTCAAAAACCTTGAGGATTCTTTCCTGAATAGAGCCGATTTTTGCGGCCTTCTCAGGGAGAAAATCAGCAACTCCTTTTGGCAGGGAGGCTTCGATGTTCCGGGGAAATGTCACTATTATTTCTTTCTACTGCACAAGACTCAGCATTGGTATATTCAACCGGAAGTCACCCCCCGGCCCTCTTCAAAGGTTTTGAATGTAGCAGTATCAGGAATTCCTGTCAACGAATTAAATGGCCGAATAATCGTAACGATTTCAGTGCCAGGGCAAGAAAAAGGGGCGAGTACAGACACTCTCGCCCCTATATGTATCAGAGAAACTACGGCTTCAACGTATCCAGATACTTTTCCGCGTCAAGAGCCGCCATGCAGCCGGTTCCGGCAGATGTGATCGCCTGCCGGTAATGCTGGTCCTGCACATCGCCAGCCGCGAAAACTCCTGGGACACTGGTTGCGGTCGCATTTCCTTCCTGACCACAATGGGTATTGATATAGCCATCCGTCATTTCAAGCTGCCCTTCGAACAGGTCGGTATTGGGTTTAAAACCAACAGCAATAAAAACGCCGTGAACCGGGACCTCTTTGGTGGATCCGTCCTTATTCAGTAATCGCACCCCGGTAACGCCGGATTCATCACCGAGCACTTCGTCGAGAACGCTGTTCCACTCAATGATAATATTGCCCGCTTTGCTCTTCTCGACCAGCTTGTCGGCAAGGTGCTTTTCCGCTCGCAACTGGTCCCGGCGATGGACAACCGTGACATGCGCCGCGATGTTGGAGAGATACAGAGCTTCCTCAGCGGCAGTGCTGCCGCCACCGATAACTGCCACGTCTTTTCCGCGATAAAAGAAACCGTCGCAGGTGGCGCAGGCTGAAACCCCTTTTCCCTTGAATGCCTCTTCGGAAGGAAGCCCGAGGTATTTGGCCGAGGCGCCGGTAGCAATGATCAAAGCATCGCAGGTATAAGCGCCCGCATCACCTTCCAGAT
>JAJZQA010000293.1 GCA_021810985.1 Deltaproteobacteria bacterium | reverse complement strand
AATCGATCAATGGGTTGACTAGCGGCGCGATCCCTTGAAATCGACTGTTGCGGCAGCCATGTACCTCAAGGAACTGTATTCCCTCTTCAATAAGAACTGGTACCTTGCAGCGGCCGGCTATAATGCCGGTGAAAACAAAATACTGCGCGCAATTGACATGTATGACAGTACGGATTTCTGGGAGCTTGCCGAAGGATCGTACCTGAAGCGGGAAACAAAGGATTATGTGCCGAAGCTTCTCGCCGCGGCTATTGTCGCGAAAGACCCTGCCAAGTACGGCTTTGCCGATGTGGCGTATCTTCCTCCCATCGAGTTTGATACCGTAGTAATTCCTTCCAGAACAGATCTTGATCTGGTGGCACGCTTGACCGGGGTTTCCACTGAAACGATCAAGGAGCTGAATCCCGCTCTCCGGAAATGGTGTACCCCGCCGAATTACCCTCAGTATGAGCTGAATCTCCCCAAGGGAACGAAAAGTGCTTTTCTGAGCGCCTATCACAGAATTCCCATAGAGGAGCGTTACTCCGAGAAAGTGGTGTATTCCAGCTATCGCGCCAGGAAAGGCGATTCGATTGCGTCAATTGCCCGACGCTTTGGAGCTGACCCAAAGGAACTCTCCGCGATCAATAACTTGAAACAAACGCGGAAACTGCGAGGGAAAATCCTCAAGGTCCCGGTTGATCCGAATTGTGTTCCGCCGCACGCTGCCCGGACCACTTCAACAGCGGAAAAAAAGAAAAGGAACAAGCAGATTGTCCAGTACTATACGATTAAACAGGGTGATACACTCACGTCAGTAGCCAGACGTTTTAATGTTACGACGAAAATCATTGCTGTTTGGAATAATTTGAAGCCTAAGGGTATCCTGCTGCCGGGAAAGAAGATAATTGTAGCCAAATCCGGGGAGAGCAGTTCCTCCTGAGTCCGGCAGGGTCATAGGCACGGCAGTCCCGGAAATACTGTCTAAAAGAAACCATTGCCGTGTGACGGCAACGGAAAGGATTGGAACGGATGTATAATTTGCTTATTTCGCTAGGTGCTGCGGCAGTAATTTTTGTGGTGCTCATGTTTGCCGTTGGCTTGAACTGGTGGGTGTCGCTGTTGGTGGCGTTTTCTCTGTTTACCGTCTGTTATCTCCTTTTGATGAGGTATGTTCTGAAAAAAGTTGGCGCTGCGATGGAAGGTGCCGGCAAGGATCTGCAGGGCCAGCGTATCGAAAAGGCCATCAAGACACTTCAGCAGGCGCTCCGCTATAGCGTCTGGCAATTTTCGGTGCGCGGTCAAATCCACTCACAAATCGGGATGATCTACTACCTGAAGCGTGATTTTTCAAATGCCTTTCCTCACCTGGAGAAAAGTTTTGCCAAGAACTGGATTGCCATGGGGATGTTGGCGGTTACGTACATGAAACGTAATAAAAAGGAAAAGATGACGGCAACTTTTGAGAAGGCTGTTCAGTGGAGTCCGAAGGAGTCTCTGTTGTGGAACTTGTATGCCTACTGTCTTGAAGAGACCGGGAGTAGCGACGCGGCAAAAAAAGTTCTGGAGCGGGGCCTGAAAAAACTGCCGGGCGAGGAGCGGATAGCGCATAATCTTCAGGCCCTGCAGGAAGGTAAAAGGATGAAGATGAAAAGCTTCGGGGATATGTGGCTCCAGTTTCATTTGGAGAAACAGAGCGTCATCATGAAGCAACAAGCCGCGGCCATGGGAGCCATGGGCCGCCGCAAGGTAATCCGGAAGTAGTTGTTTGGAAATTCACAGGGGGGAGATTGGCCCCCCTTTTTTTTCAACCAACCGAAAGTTCCAGCCTGAGAGCGAAAATCGACAGCTTTGACGGATCACTATTTCTTGAACCGAACCATGATCCCTCCCTCGGGAGGATCAAGTTTGTAGTATCTTTTCAGTGCCTGGATATTCCATTCATCAAGCACTTCCCCCGCGCCCAGCAGCAGAAGCCCTGTCCCGCTTCGCACGGCATGTGTCACCTGCATGCCACGACGCAGTTCTCCCGGAAACAACTCCATTTCGATCATACCGTCCAGCTTTGAAAGACTACGATATTTTTCCTTGATGACAGGAACAAAATGCGGAAAGAGCGTGGGGTCAAACTTGCTCCCGAGCCGCTCTGAAATTCCCTGCAACGTTACCTCGATACCGTTATCTCCTTGGACAGTGAAAAAGATTCTGTCCGCGGCATCTGCCAGTGCAAGTATTCTGGCCCCGTGCGGGATCTCTTCCCCAGATAAACAATCAGGAAAGCCGCTGCCATCGTAGTTTTCATGATGATGTCTGATGAGGATACCGGAGGTGCGCAGGTCTTCCACCGAATCAATCGCCGCCTGTCCTCGAACCGGATGAAGCCGGTATTCCTGCAGTTCATTGGGGAGAAATGTATCAATGTTCCCTTGCAGCAGGGTGTCTGAATTCCCGATTTTGCCGATGTCATGAAGCAGGGCTGAGACGCGGATCCGTTCGATTTCATCTGGTTTGTACCCGCATTTTTCCGCTACCACTACCGCTACTGCTGCGACATTCCGGCAATGGTTACGTGATTCGCGGTCGCGAAGTTCCATGAGACTGGAAAATGCCAGCAGACTCCCATTGTAAGTATTTTTTATTTTTTCATTCAACTGATGCAGTTCACTGAGGTTGTTTCGAATCGCCGCGGTTTGCTCCAGGACGCGAGACTTCAGATTTGAATTCCACTCGTGCAGCTCCTCGTTCTGCTTCCGAACGAGCTCCGAGAGAGTCCTGTTTTCAAGGATTATTTGGTAATAGCCGGCAGCTTCCCGAATGGTGCGGATCAAGTCTTCGTCGTTCCATGGTTTGCTGATGTAGCGATAGCAGCCGCCCTTGTTAATGGCATCAATGGTTGCCGAAATGTCCGCATATCAGGTAAACATTATGCGCGGAACGTCCGGGGCGATTTCCCTGGCCTGCTGAAGAAACGCGGTGCCGGAGAGCCCGGGCATGCGCTGGTCGGAAACGATGACGCCGATGCCGGGGGTCGAGCGAAGGATTTCGAGTCCCTCCTCTCCCGATGTCGCAATCAGGACATCCATGTCCTCACCAACAAGGAGGCGGCGAATGGATCTCAGGATATTTTCTTCGTCATCTACACATAAAATCTGGATCGAGTCTGTCATGAAAACCTCATTGGATTGGCAACCGAACGGTAAAAGTCGTTCCTTCTCCCGGTAGACTTTCGACGAAAATCTCTCCGTTGTGTTTCTTGATAATATCGTAGGTAATACTGAGCCCAAGGCCGGTTCCTTTGCCGACTTCCTTGGTTGTGAAAAATGGTTCGAAGATCCTGTTCAGTACCCCTTCGGGGATGCCGCAGCCGGAGTCGGCAACGGACGCGTACACCGAGTCATCTTCTTTCCAGGTCCGCACCCTAATTTCTCCCTGTTTCTCAATTGCCTGGGATGCGTTGACCAGCAGATTCATAAAGACCTGATTCAATTGCTGCGGATAACAGCGGACCGGCGGGAGATTTTCCAGGTCCCGGAGAAGTTTTGCCTTGTACTTTAGTTCGTTCCAGACGATTTTTAT
>JAJZQA010000292.1 GCA_021810985.1 Deltaproteobacteria bacterium | reverse complement strand
CGGGCATGGGGGTGATGGATGGTGGTAAAACGCTCGAGGTATTTTCCCAGGCGCTCGGGTTCCCGCGCCAGAAATTCACCGGCCGGGGTGAGGGTGAGACGACAGGCATGAAGTTTCGCCAGCCACCGGGCAGCCATACGGACATAACGCAGGCTATCTTCCCGTGAAGCGGAAAGTAGTTTATCGAAGAGAGATTTTCCCCTGATGCCCTGCTCGATGAGGGTCATGGAGTCGTGGTCCTGGTCGATCGGCACCGGAACCCGATAGGAGCCGCTGGCGAAACCGTGCCGGGTGAGCTGTTCCGCAATGTGAAAGGCCCGGTCGGCCGTATCCCATTTATGGTGGCTGGAGACGTTCCTGATGATGATTCGTTCCCGAACTTCGTCAAGGCCTTTGGCGCCGATGGTTACCTCGGTCACCAGACTGCCGGCTCCCGAGCGGGGGATTTCCTTCAGAAACGGCCGGCAGCGGCCCTTGCGGATTTCGGTTGCAAGTCCGCATATGGTGTCGATTGGATGATCGAAATGGGTCGGGTAGAGCCCGGCATAGCCGTTGCCATGGGTATCGGTCCCGCCGATGGCGGTGAACCGCAGCCGGTGCCAGTCCCTGAGTCCCCGGCTGTTTTCGCGTACCGAGTGGTTCGAACTGAAGATCTCCACTGCGTCCAGCGCGGGGAGCAGCAGCTCCGCATCGTCGGGTTTTCTTCCCTTGCGGTAGGGGTGCGCCCAGACCAGCGCAGCCTCGGGTGAGCTTTCCCGAATCTCTTCGAGGGAGGTGCCGGGCGGGAAGGGCGTGTCGGCACCGTAGACGATTACATCGCCTACATCCGGTGTTGCCACTTCCTGTCCGGAAAGGATCAGGAAGTGGTCCGGCACCGCACTTGAGCGGCGGACCTGGAGTAGCTTCCCGTCGCTCCAGAGATAGTGGTGATCTGTGAAGACGATGCCCTGTAATCCCTTGGCAAAAGCCTGACGGACCAGTTCAGCCGCGGGAATCGAGCTGCAGCGAGAATGTTCAACAGTATGGGAGTGCATTTCCAAAAGCATGGAGTAAGAATAGCAGAATGTCCTGCGCCCACAAGGGCGGGCAAAATGAACTTGCTTTCCTTTCCGCTCTTGGGATAAAGTGTGCACGTCTAGCGTATTGACGTTCCCGCCGAATTTTTCATTCCGCACACCATACGCGCTCGTAGCTCAGCTGGATAGAGCAACGGACTTCGAATCCGTTGGTCGGGAGTTCGAATCTCTCCGAGCGCGCCAATAATAACAAGGGGATATGGCTTATGCCGTAGCCCCTTTGTTTTTTCGCCGTACTCTTCGCTGCATACTCCCTCTCGTCATGGGCTCACTTTTATTCACACTAATCTGCTGGTGAGGGGCCTCGGAACAAAGATTTTCCCCGCCTTTGACCGGCATGCGTACTGTGAAGTGTTGCGCACTCAGGAGGGAGGGAACTTTTTGAAGAATTTGCGAGATCGGCACTATTTTAATAAAACATCGTATTATTATCCTTGACAATCCCAAATATCATTAGAAAATTAAAAACGTAACTTTTCCCGTATTTTTTCCGGAAATATCCACTTCTCCTGTTCGATCTATATCACACTGCCTTTGGCGGGTATCGGGTGAGAAAATGATCGGTCACATTTTATCTATACATTCATTCACTAGTAAGGATACTGCTTAGCTTTTCGAGTGGCAGCCGCAACCCTTGTAAGATTGGGAAATGTTCGGGCGGCACGTGTGCTGATGGATTGTGCAAAAATCCTCGATCTGAATCATACTCCCAGGCGAATTGAGTCTGCCTGGATGCTTACCATCATGGACGGTCATTGAAAAGGAGGAGCTGCTATGAAAGTGATGTCCCTGTTGTCCATCGGCATTTTCATTGTGATTGCCTTGTGGGGGATCACTGCCTCCCGGGCCGCCCAGCAGGAGACCATTCGGATTACCTGCTGGGAAGGATATGCTGATGCCGAGATCGTGAAGGAATTCAAGGATCTGGTAAAGAAGAAATATAAGATTGATGTCGAGGTGAAGACTCACTATCCAACCGATCAGGATGAATTTTACCGGGCGGCGAAAGACGGAACCGCGGACCTGATTTCTCCGCCGGCGGACCTGGCCAAGACGCCAAGATTCAACTGTTTTAAGAAAGGGAACTATTTGCTTGCCGAGGTGGATTTGAAAAACATCCCCAACGCGAAGAAAATGATCCCTTTTTTTGCGGCTGACAAGTCCCTTATCCATCAACATAAGCGCTACGGTGTTCCCTACAACTGTGGCCCGTACGGGTTGGATTACAACACCGAAGTCGTGAAAGAGACCCCGCAAAGCTGGAACATCTTCTGGGATCCCCAATACCAGGGGAAGTACACCATCAACAACAACTTCCCCAAGTGCAATATCTGGATTACCGCACTCGCCCTGGGGTATCGCTACGATCAGATATTCGATATCGACAAACTGGACCGCAAGAAGGTTCAGGAGAAGCTGAACGTTCTCGCCCGGAATGCCTACAGCCTCTGGGATGGATCGGCAAATCCTGATGAATTCCCCTGTTTGGCGCTTGCCACGGATTGGGGCTTTGCCGCGGCTCAGGCAAACAAAAAGGGCGGGAAATGGAAGATCGCCGCTCCCAAAGAGGGCGGAACGGCCTGGATTGACTACTGGTGCATAACCAAGGCGGCAAAAAAAGGCGTTAAGAAGAAGCTCTGCGAAGAATGGATCAATCTCCAGCTTTCCCAATCTGCCCAGGCGGCGGTGGTGAAGAATCAAGGCGTTTCACCGGTAGTAAATGTTGCCGGAAACCTCTTGACCCCGACGGAAAAGAGCCTCTTCCATGTGGGCGACAATGCCTACTTCAAGACCGTGGCGATCTGGCAGGTTATGAGCGAAAAGACGGAGAAGGCCTACGGCGAAATGTGGGAGGAGGCGAAAAAGCTGAGAAAGAAGTGACATTCTTCAGGGATGCCGGCTCTTTCGAGACTTTCCGGAAGGACACTTGGTAGTAATGTACGCGACCGCGGAGGCCGCGGCGAATGAAATTGATTTCAGCTAAGCGAAGTAAGGGAGCGAAAAACACACTAAAAACACGTTAGGAGGGCAAAATGAAGGCATCTTTACGGGCACTATCTTTGAGTTTTCTTCTTGTCGTTGGAATGGGTTTGGGGACATATTCCCAAGCGCAGGACGTGGCTGTGGATCCGGCCTGCCTGCCTGCCGAAGTCTCGAAACCCACGGGGAAAATGATTCCCGAGGACCTCACTGCCGACCTCAACGTGTCATTCTATTCCCAATACATCTGGCGTGGATATGAACTGAGCAGGGGAAGTCTGGTCATCTTTCCCTCAATGACCGTCGGCTACAAGGGTTTTGCCGTAAATCTCTGGACCGATCTGGACACCCGCTTCGCAGGAAGCGACAATCACGGGAAATTCAGACTTCAGGAAACGGATGTGACGGTCTCGTACAGCAATGCCTATGAGCCGTGGAAACTGAACTATACCGTGGGCTGGATCCTTTACAACTACCAGCCATCAGTAGTGTCCCAACGTT
>JAJZQA010000291.1 GCA_021810985.1 Deltaproteobacteria bacterium | reverse complement strand
ATCTAATTATCGATCCGGCGATGTCTGGATACCGAGGTTGGAGCAAGTAGAAGCACTGAAAACGGAGGCCCAGTATTTTATCGATAGTATCTATAACGATCTGACAGCGATTAATGACGGGGTTGCAGGCCTGAGGGTTGTAAAAATGCTTGAGGGAATTATTGAATCTTTGAAGACAGGTGGATGCGTTATTTGCCTGAATAAGACACCCGCGGCCTTACGATCAGTTCCCCTGTCATCATTCTAGCGAGGAGGCCGATATCATGGATAATTATGCCTGCATAGCGGAAGACGTCCAGTTGGGTGAAAACGTCAAACTATCCAAATTCATAAATTTGTATGGTTGCACTATCGGCGACAACACCAAAATCGGCTCTTTCGTAGAAATCCAGAAAAATGCCTCCATTGGAAAGAACTGTAAAATTTCCAGCCATACTTTTGTCTGCGAGGGTGTGCATATCGAAGACGAAGTCTTCGTCGGTCACAGTGTCACGTTTATTAACGATACTTTTCCCCGAGCAACGGTTCCCGGCGGCAAACTGCAGACGGAAGAAGACTGGCAGGTGGAACGGACTATCGTCAGCAAAGGTGCTTCCATCGGTTCCGGGGCCACAATACTCAGCAATATCACCATTGGTGAAAACTCCATCGTCGGAGCGGGAAGCGTAGTAACGAAAGATGTCCCGCCTAACGTTATCGTTGTGGGAAACCCAGCGAAAGTGCTGCGGGTACTAACTAAAGAATGAAGTGTAACGAAATGGATGCACACAACCAGAATGACTGGTGGAAATTCAGTGTTCACATAGTGACTAGTACTGGTAAATTGGGTGACAAACGCTCAGCCGTTTCACAGATTAGATATTAATCGAGGGAGAATTTAATCGTGAAAACAGTACCTTTTCTTGATCTCAGTGCTCAGTATGTGGCAATTCGCGAGGAAATAAGATCTTCCCTGGAAGAGGTTTTTGACAGTGTCTCTTTTGTCGGCGGGCCATTTGTCGAAAGATTTGAAGAGGAATTTGCTATTTTTTGCGGCTGCGGATATGCGGCCGGCACAAGCAACGGTACCTCCGCCTTGTGGATGACTCTGCTGTGCCTCGGCATCGGTCAGGGAGACGAGGTCATCACTGTTCCCAACACTTTCATCGCTACCGCGGAGGCAATTACTTTCACCGGAGCCCGCCCTGTTTTCGTCGATGTGGAGGAACGAAGCCATACAATGAATCCAGCACTGCTGGAGAAGGCAATTACCCCTAAGACAAAAGCCATAATCCCAGTTCACCTGTTCGGTCAACCGGCCGATATGGACCCGATCATGGAAATTGCGCGAAAGCACGGCATTTTGGTCGTCGAAGATGCCTGCCAGGCGCACGGAGCACAGTACAAAGGAAAAACAGCCGGAACCATCGGCGATGCGGGCTGCTTCAGTTTTTATCCCGGCAAGAATCTGGGAGCGTACGGGGAGGCCGGAGCGGTGGTAACAAATGACCCCCAACTGGCTGACAAGATTAAAATCCTTCGTGATCACGGACAGTCACGAAAATATTATCATAAGGTAATCGGCTGGAACGGCCGGATGGACGGCCTGCAAGGTGCGGTTCTCAGCGTGAAGCTCAGATACCTTCCTGCCTGGAATGAAGCCAGGAGAAAAAATGCGGAACATTACAGCAGCCTGCTCTCGGACCTGGAAGAGATTATCCTGCCCTCGGAGATGGATTATGCACGGCACGTCTATCACCTCTATGTAATCAGGACACGCCGCAGGGACGAGCTTAAGATTTATCTGGCTGAAAAAGGCATAGAATGCGGCATTCACTATCCCGTACCCGTCCATTTACAGGAAGCTTACCGTCAATTCGGCTTTCTAAAGGGTACCTTCCCGGTCGCTGAAAAATGCGCGGAAGAGATTCTATCTCTACCCATGTATCCTGAATTGACAAGGGAACAGATAGGATATGTAGCAGCAGAATTACGAAACAAGCTACGTTTGTCTTAGAAATTTCAGTAGGTGCGATCGGATTGATGGGTCGGTCACGCAGGGATACGGGTGCGGAAAAATGAGTGCATCGGTTGTATTTATAAACCCACTTGAAGATGCCGATTGGAACGACCGGCTGGCTTCATCTCCAGGGCACTCGTTCTTTCATACGTCAAACTGGGCGCAAGTACTGCATGAATCGTACGATTATCAGCCGGTCTATGCGGCAATTATCGAGAACGGGGAATTTCTGGCCTTAATTCCCGTCATGGAGGTGCGGAGCATCCTGACCGGCCGGCGTGGCGTATCCCTGCCCTTTACCGACTATTGTGAGCCGATAAGCACCGGCGAAAGACATCTCCTGGCAGCAATGGACAGCCTCCGGGAATACGGGAAGGATGCTGGCTGGAAATATATCGAATTCAGGGGGGACGGCTATTTCGGCGATAATGTCCCCTGTTTTGGATACTACTATGGTCATAAACTGTCCGTGGCAAAAAATGCCGCGGACCTTTCCGCGGATATGCGGGACAGCACCAGGAGAAATATAAAGAAAGCGCGGAAATCCGGGGTCCGGGTCGAAATCGCAACATCGCTGGAAGCAATGACCGCATTTTACCGACTGCATGTAATGACAAGGAGAATGCACGGACTGCCTCCACAACCGTTTTCCTTTTTCAGGAATATCCATGAATACATAATCTCGGAAAATCTCGGACTGATCATCCTCGCTTCCTATAAAGAAAAATACATTTCCGGCGCTGTTTATTTTCATTTCAATGACCAGGCCTTTTACAAATACGGCGCATCAAATCGTAACTACCAGGAACTGAGGGCCAGCAATCTCGTAATGTGGGAAGCGATTAACTGGTATTCCGCGAAAGGCTGCCGCACCTTCTGTTTCGGCAGAACCGATACCGATGCCGCGGGCCTCCGACAATTCAAAAGCGGCTGGGGTGCTGAAGAACGGACTATCAACTATTACCGCTATGCTCCCGGCAAGGAACGTTTCCTGGGAACATCCGAACCGTCCAAGGAGCGAGGGTACGGCATATTAACCAAAATGCCGCTACCAATGCTGCTGCTGGCGGGCCGGGTTTTGTACCGGCACATGGGGTAAACCGTGATATTGAGATCAACAGTTACCTGCCGAAGAATAATTGCCGGTAATTGAAGAGGTCATTTGTGATGCTGAAAATCATAAATCCTGATGATGATAAGCGATGGGATCTATTCGTTGAAAACCAGCCAGGAGGGTCAATCTTTCATCATTCAGCCTGGAAAAGCGTTTTGCAGTCAACATTTGGATTTATTCCATTTTATGTTGCCGAAGTAAATCCAGATAACGGACGGTTTGAAGGAATACTCCCATCTATGCGGGTCAAAAGCAGATTAACCGGCACAAGGCTTGTCTCATTGCCTTTCACATCATACTGCGCGCAATTACTTCCTGTAACACTCATTGACAATGTAATTGACTTGGCACTCAGGAACTATCCCGACACAAATTACTTGGAGCTGAAGCTCTTCGACCGTCTTGAAAAAGAATCCGAAATATTACAAAGACAGTCAGCTTATAACACTAATATTTTTCATAT
>JAJZQA010000290.1 GCA_021810985.1 Deltaproteobacteria bacterium | reverse complement strand
GATCTAAGAACAGATAGAAAGAACATTGCGGCTGGTAGCATGATGGGTTGGAGAATAAAACATGGATAGGCAGAAAATGTTCAAATCGGGTGTTGATGAATTTCTCGAAAAAACTCTTGGCGGCGCCAAGCAGGCGGTCGATGATTATCGACGGCCGTTTCAGATAATGGGCCTTATCAAGAGTCCGGACGATATAGAGACCGCGATTACCGAGACATTCACGGCTTTCGAGCGCGTCAGGAAAAAGAAGGACTCAATCGACAGCCAACGACTCTGGAGCCTTTTTGGATT
This sequence comes from Deltaproteobacteria bacterium, assembly GCA_021810985.1. Lineage (GTDB taxonomy): Bacteria > Desulfobacterota > Desulfuromonadia > Geobacterales > Geobacteraceae > RPRC01. The sequence goes on along the minus strand of JAJZQA010000290.1, from coordinate 3,299 downwards.
TGCTCTGACAATGATCAGCATAATCACAGTAAAGAGTCTCCTGCCGACAATAGGATTTTTCTGCGGAACAATAGTCACCATGATCTTTTTTTCGAGGGCGCAAAGGGCAGCATCACCGCTGGCGATCGAAATAAAGGCCTACGAAGGGGTTCTTTTGAAGCTGCATGAAATGAAAATCATTCATGAGCAGGTTGGAAGAGAGTCAGCTTGAGGCGGCCATTCTCGGTTCGGTTGGTAGCACACGGAAGATAAGTATCACGGAAAGTATCACGGGTAAAAAGAAAGGGGCTAAGCCTTTTGGTTTAACCCCTTGTTTTATTGGTGGAGATGAACGGGATCGAACCGTCGACCTATGCGTTGCGAACGCATCGCTCTCCCAGCTGAGCTACATCCCCATGAAGTATTGACTGTACGGCACCTGACTATACAGGAATTGTCTGATCTTGAAAAGAGCGAAATTAGGGGTGGAGCGGAAGAATGACTCGGAATTCGGCGCCAGATCCGGTCCGGTTCTCCGCAAAAAGTTTACCGCCGTGATTGGTGACGATCCGGTGGGTGATGGGGAGTCCCAGGCCGGTTCCTCCTTCCTTGGTGGTGAAAAAAGGATTGAAGATATCCGGAAGAATCTCCGGTGCAATTCCGCCTCCTGTGTCCCGAACCTTGAGGGAGATTGCATCCCGACCATCCAGAATAACTGGTGCTGTTGAAATGGAAAGTATCCCGCCTTGTTTCATCGCTTCTACGGCATTGAGGAACAGGTTGATGCAGACTTGTTTGATCTGCTGATAGTCTCCGGTAAACTCGATTGCTGTACGGGAAATCCGCTTTTTTACCTGAATTCTATTTTCCTGGAGAATTCCCGAGACAACGGCCAGGGATTCGTCAATGATGCCGGGTAGTGAACACTGGGTGTAACAGATTGTTGCCTTCCTGGTGAAAAAGAGGATTTCGTTCAGCATCTTTTCCAGGCGGTCGGCTTCACGGGCAATGGTTTCGGCGTATTTCCACTCGGTCGAGCCGGGTTCTTCCTTGCGGAGCAGACGCCGGGCAAGCCCGCCGATGGAAATCAAGGGAGTTTTTAACTCGTGGGCAATGGAGGCTGCTGTTTCGCCGAGTGCCGCCAACCGCTCACCCTGCAGCAGACGCTGGCGTATTTCGCTGAATTCACGGTTTGCGTCCTCTATGCGGTTGTAGAGCATGGAATTTTCGATTGCCATGCTTGCCTGGTTGGCGAACAACTGAAGAAAATGGAGATCATCACTGGTTATTGTCTTGCCGGAAACGGGATTATCAAGGATCAGGAGAGCAATGGCTTCACCCTTTGCGGTGATCGGGACCGAGGCAAATGATGTCAGGTTGAATTTGGTGATGACATCATCTTTTTCAGGTTTTTCTTTTGCAGTCCCGTCAACCACGATGAGTTTTTTATCGAGAACTGCCCGTGAAACCATGTTGCGGGTTCTGTCGAGAGGTAGGCGTGTTCCCTTTACCAGGCAATTGAATTCGGAATGCTGTTGGCGGTCCATCTCCTCATCGGAAATTTCCCAGCGGGAATAAAGGGGCTCTTCCTGATTGATCGAGGGCTGCGAGTTGCCGTGATTTTCATCGCTGGTGATGCCGCGCATTCCCTGCATGACGCCGGAGCGGTGGTTTACCAGGAAGAGCATGGCGCGTTCAAACAGATGTGACTCTCCAGAGACAAGAGCTGTCAAATTGAGCTGGATCAGCCGGTTGATCCGGGTGGTGGCGTGCATGGCATTGCTGACACGATAGAGGAGGGAAAGTTCCCGCAGTTTTTTATCGTTTTCAAATACGAGCTGGTCCATGCGGCGACTATGTTCCGATTGCAGCAAGGTAGTGGCGATCAGATTCGCCATGCCGGCAAAAAGTTCCTGGTCCTCTTCATCAAAGCTGTGCCGCCCCGACTGATCCGTTTTACCGAAGAGGGTCAGGCAGCCAAAGGTTTGGCCTTCACACTGAAGCGGGACGCTTACAAACGAGGGCGGAAGATCTCTGCCGGCTATCAGTTCGAAGGACAGCCGCGGTATTTCCGTGGCGAACATTCGTGCCGCGGACTCCGCCTCAAGGTCCAGCAGGGCAGGGAGGCTGGCATGGAGACTTTTCTTGCAGGACTTAACTCTCGTCGGGGTGAACTCGCTCTGGTTGAAGGTGCGGAGGATGGTGCAGTCGGAACCGGAATAACGATGGGTAATTTCAAGGACGAAGGAGAACAGTTCCTGGAAGGGCATCGACTGTTGCAGCACCTTGCCCAATTCATTCAACGTCATAAGGTTTTGAATGCGTCGTTCCGAGCGTTTGGTGAGCTCTCTGCAGCAGATAAGGCCGGCGATTGTCCGCAGGATGTCGTGGAGTACTTTTGGCTGAGAGGTGGCGAGAGGCGAGCCCTCCGGCAGTTCCAGACCAAGGACCCCTGCCGCACTTTTACCGCACCTGACTGGCAGGAAGAGAGTACCCTGTGGTTGTTCCTCGTCGGGATGTCTGTCCGGAGTGGTGCCGTTCCGGGAAAACACAAGTTCATTCCGGAGAGCGCATAAACCGGCTGCCTGTTCATTCAGGGGGATCCGGCAAGAAAGTATTTTTGCGGGACCGTCCGACGATATCATCCGGAAGAGGGAGCGTCGTTCAGGGTCAAGGAGATAGATGGCCGCGGATTGAAGGTTAAAAGATTTTTTGATGTGGCGGGCAAGGGCTTTGAGCCGGGCAGTGGGGGAAAGATTTGCGGCGTTGGCAATCTGAACCGCGGTGCTCAAGAGAGTATAAAAATCCTGATTAGCCATGGGGGCTCGCCATAGGTTGTCGGGTTCTGTAGCGTGGAGCAACTGGTGGAATCACTGCTGACGATGTGGCTAGCTAATGTTTTTCCGCTTTTTCCTGTTCAATTTTGCAGTCAATGCAGAGGGTGGTGACCGGACGAACCTTGAGTCGTGCTTCGCTGATTTCCTCGCCGCACATCTCGCAGGTGCCGAACGAGTCGTTTTCGATTCTTTCCAAGGCTTCCCTGATCTTGTTGAGGAGCTTTCTTTCACGGTCCCGGATGCGTAGCTCAAAAGTCCGGTCCGACTCCTGGGTTGCCCGGTCGGTGGGATCGGGAAAGTTGGTGGTGTCCGCGTTCATTTCGGACACGGTCTTTTCCGCCTCTTCGAGGAGGGCCCTCATTTCTTCCAGGAGGATGCCCCTGAAGTACTCTCGTTTCTCAAAGTCCATGCCTTTTCTCCCGGGTCGTTAAATCTCTAATATACTAAGAGAATTAAACCCTTAAGTAAAGGAAAATATTCCGG
>JAJZQA010000289.1 GCA_021810985.1 Deltaproteobacteria bacterium | reverse complement strand
TCGTGGCCCATTTTGTTTCGTTGTGTGGGGGCAAATTCATCACTATCTGCGGGTTCGCTTCCATATGATCCTTGAATCCTCTACCCGCAGCCAGGCAACCGAAGGCAGTAGCCAAGGCAGGCTCTAATGTGCCAAAAACTTCGTTGAAGCGGTCTGCAATGAGCTGTTCAATGCCGGTGTTAAGATCTTTCGGGAAAGGAAGGGGGCATTTTCATGAGAGCCCTGTGGACGCCGCTGCGAAATAAAGGTCTAGGCTAAATATTGCAAATAGTGGTCCAAATTTAAGTGTTACCATTCTCTACAGACTCTTGTTCAGCTGGCACGCTGCTGTCACAACGGGTCCCTGTTGATAAGAAAGTCCTCAGCGTAAGGAAAACGGCATGAAGTAGCCGGATTCAGTCTTTCACGGGAGATGCCTGCCCGGAGAGGAAAGTGGCTCCTTGATGAACAGATCGTTTGAGGACTCCGTTAAATTCGAATGGACGTTATTGGGAGATGATTGGAATGGGTCTGTAATTCATGATCTTATGCCGGACGCTGCGGATTTTGTAAAAATTTTCATGGACCGGTATCGACTGTGTCAGAAAACCAAACCCTTGAATCCATTATACTGATCCGCGGACTGGTCCATCTTTTTCCCGTCCATATCGATTCCGGAGAATTTGAAAACCAGGTGTGATGGGTCGATGACGGCGGTACCATAGGGATTCTGCGCAAGGGAAAACGTTACCGTCGCTTGATAGGTGGAGGCATCATACATGACGCTCTTCGGGATGTGTGAGATGACAGCTTCTTTTTCCGGATAGAGGGTGACACCGTTATTGTAGAGACCGGCTTCACCCCCGGTTGCTTTGCTGATAGACCAGTTGGTGATATTCATGACTGAGGAGGCATCCATTTCCGAATTGAACTGGAATGTCATGGTGAAGTCTTTGCTGGCGCTGGGGAAGAGCAGATCGGCGTTCAAAAAGGAGAGCGGGGTTCCGGCTCCCAGGGTGGTGTTAAAGGTGCTTTTTGCGGCGTCGAACGCTAAAATTTTCGGATTTGTCAGATCCTGTTTGAGATTGGCATAAAGGACTGAATCAAGTCCTTTCAGCGTAGCCAATTGTTCTTCGGCCTTGTCCTTCTGGTCAAGTCCGAGATAGGCTGCACCTAGTTCGAAATGAGCCAAGGCAAAGTCCTTTTTTAAGCTTACCGCTTTGTCAAGCTGAGAAACCGCTTCATCGAAACGCTCCATCTTGTTGTAGGTTGCTCCGAGGGCAAAGTAGACGTTGCCGTCTTTGGGCGTCATCTTGATTACTTTCTTGAACTGTGTTTCCGCTTCCGAATACCGCTCTGTCTGCAGGTAGAGTTGCCCGAGCGTATAGGGCGCCAGGTTGTCAGCGGGATCTTTCTGAGCTGCGGTTTTGAATGCCTGTTCAGCTTCGGCATACCGCTTGTCCGCGAAATAGACGTTCCCGAGTTCCGTGTGGATGTCAGTCTGCGATCCGTCGAGGGCGAGAGAGATTTTGTACGAATTTATGGCTTCAGTGGTTTTGCCCTGCTTCAAATAGGCTTTTGCCAGGTAATTGTAGGCCTCGACGTTATCTGGTGCATATGCTGTTGCCTGCTTCAGGGCGGCAATCGCCTTGTCTGTCTTGCCGTTTTGATAGAGAGTCAGGCCGCTTGACAGCATGGTGGTCGACATTTGCATCTTGAGGCCGATTTGGGACGTCAGAGCGGAAAACATTTTTTCCGATGAAGGTACTGATGACATGTTCAGGCTCCCGGCAGGTCAATTTAGTGGTGCGGTACTTTTCTCTGTTGAAATACAGCAGGAGTCGTGCCGTTCGGCTTCCGTCTGAGACCAGCACCTACCTGATAAATGTATCGGAATATCGGGCAAGAACTTGAGCGTTTCTCCAAGAAAGAATTTTCAGTTTTGAGTTATATGGTGGTGAGCAGTTTGCTGGCGCTGGTGTCAAAATTTTGAAATTTGCGTCAGTAAATCCATCCTGACATTATTCAGAAAGCTGGTATTTTAGTTGATCCCGACCCTTCAGGTCGACTTTTTCATTAAAGCTTTAACCACTGCTGACGATATGTCCTTTTAGAAGATGATGTATATGCCTGGCCGGAGGGTTTTGAGGTGACCGACAGTATTGCCAGAATATCCGAACTGCCATCGGCTACGTCCGGCGGCACCGGTTCCGCAAAGGATAAGCGTGGAGCCAAACGGTCGCGTCACGAGACTGATCATGACACCGTGACGATATCCGCGGAGGCACGGCGACGCTTCTCTTCGAAAGACGAAGAGTGGGATATCAGTGAAGATGGGTAGGTCCTCATGGAGGGGGAAATTGTTATGAATAGCGGCGGGAATACGCTGAATGCTTTGAACGAAGCTCCAGAATATCGTCAGCCTGGCGGCAGATTGGCAATGCTGGTGAACAATGTCTGCGATGTTATCGGCACACGCAGGAATCTGAAGGAACTGTCCTTTATGGCGGATTTCTTTCGCTCCGTTACCTCTTCGCTGATTACCGAGGAGGTTTTGGAAGTTGCCGCCCGGAAGATATATGAATACTTCCGTTATAACCTGATGGTCGTGACCCTGACTGCCGGCGCGGAAGAAAGGATCATGGCGTATTCACCCCGCGATATCGAGAATGCTCCGGAGGATCTTGCCGCTATTCTGCGAAATTATGTGGGGCTGCGGGCCCATGACGTGAAGGGGTACCGGATCCTCGGTCTTGAGGGGCCGGAAGGCAGCCTGGTGTTCGGCAATACCAATTACCTCGAACTTCCCCTGAACCTTGGCAGCATTACCGTATATTCCGAATTCAATTTTATCAATCATTTCTCCGATGCAATGCTCCAAGGGTTGATGGAATCATTTGCCGCTGCTCTCCGCAATTCTCTCGAATACGGGAAAGTGAAAGAACTGTCGATGCGGGATGGACTTACCGGGCTTTTCAATCGCCGCGTTCTGGAAGAAATGCTTGACATGGAAGGGTGTAAAAGGCAGGTGACGCCATTATCGCTCCTGGTCATTGACCTGGATAATTTCAAACTGATCAATGATACCTACGGGCATCCGGCCGGCGACCTGGTCTTGCAGACGGTGGCGCGCGTTCTCCGGGAGTGTACCCGTGGTTCCGATCTTGTCGTGCGCAGCGGGGGGGAAGAATTTTCCGCGCTGCTATCCGCGGTTTCTCCCCTGGGTGGCCTGGAGGTCGCTGAAAGAATCCGCGTCAATCTTGCGAAAAACCTGGTGACCTATAACGGCCGTCAGATCAGGATGTCGGCCAGTATCGGGGTCGCTCATCGGTCCGAGAAGGATCTGTGCACCATGAAAGAGCTGGTAGTGCGGGCGGACCAGGCTTTGTACGAGGCGAAAAGACTGGGTAAGAACAGGGTCTGTGTCTATTCCAAGGGTACCGGTTTGGCCGAGATGGGCGTGCGGTTGACTCCGGAAAAGAAAGATGCGCAGATTGTCAGAATCAAATAGCGCAAATAACTATAGTTATAATGAAAAAAGGGTCCGTGCAGGACCCTTTTTTTGTATCTGATGCGAGAGTAAACCGTTTACCCTGCCGCGGAGAGAAAGCTCTTGTCGTTTTCGTACGCTTCC
>JAJZQA010000004.1 GCA_021810985.1 Deltaproteobacteria bacterium | reverse complement strand
AATCCACATTCACAGTAAAAAGGATGGAACGGTATTTCCCGTTGAAATTACCGCAAGTCATTTTGCCTGGAAGGGGAAAGCAGTTCATCTTGCCGAAATCAGAGACATCAGCGAAAGGGAAAGAGCCGAGGAAGAGCGCAAGGAACTCATGGCCCAACTTTCGCAATCGCAGAAGATGGAGGCCGTTGGCCAGCTTGCCGGAGGCGTTGCCCATGACTTCAATAACATACTCACGGTGATTTTTGGTTATGCCCATATCCTGCTGTCAAAAATTGAATCAAGCAGTCCACTCCGCCATCCAATGGAGCAGATCCTGCTTTCCGCAACCCGGGCGGCCGAGTTGACGCAAGGTCTGCTTGCATTCAGCAGGAAGCAGGTATTAACCACCACGAACTTGGACTTGGGAGAGGTTGTCCGGGAAACGGAAAAAATGCTCAGCAGGCTTGTCCGTGAGGATATTGAATTACGGGTTACGGTATCTGACAGGGCCCTGACAGTAAAAGCTGACAGGGGGCAAATCGGACAAGTGCTCATCAATCTGGTCACAAATGCGGTAGATGCGATGCCTGCCGGGGGAATTCTGGCTGTTGAAGTTGCCGGCTTCGAAATGGACGATCTTTTTGTGAAAACCCATGGATTTGGAATACCGGGAAACTATGCGGAAATCACGGTAAGAGATAGTGGCAGCGGTATGGATGCAGGAACGGTAAAAAAAGTCTTCGAGCCTTTCTATACGACCAAGGAAGTCGGCAAAGGGACCGGTTTGGGGCTTTCGATCGTATATGGCATCATCAAACAGCATGCCGGGTTCATCGGGGTAGAAAGCGAAACAGATTTTGGTACAGCATTTCGTATATACCTTCCGCTTTCAAAGAACGAAGCCGCGGTAAGTGTGGGGCCGCAGTTTCAAACTCCCCTGCCGCTATCCGGCACCGAGACGATTCTCCTTGCTGAAGATGACGAGACTGTTCGTGCCATGAATGCCATGGCTTTCATGGGTGCCGGTTACCAAGTGCTTCAGGCACATGATGGTCAAGATGCCATCGCAAAGTTCTTTGAACACAAAGAGTCCATTGACCTTCTGGTGTTTGACGTAATCATGCCCAAGAAAGACGGAAAATGCGCATATGAAGAAATACGCAAAATCCGCCCGGACATAAAGGTTCTTTTTATGAGCGGGTACACAAAGGATATTGTAATTACCAAAGGTGTGCTGGAGGATGAGGTCTTTTTCATCGCGAAACCATTCAAGCCGCAAGAACTTCTTCTGTTGATTCGCGAGATCCTTGACCGTTGACACATGAAAAGCAAGAGAAGTTGGGACGTTACCTTTGCCGACATCAAGAAATTTACGCCGATAATTGGGACACTTGATTCATCGTCACTACGTCATCAAAAATGAGCTGTTCGAGATGGCAAAAAACAAATGGGATATGATCAAATTGTCGAAGAAGTTAAGCAAAATTGGTCTTCAGTTACCCAATTACCTACTAAAAAAACGACAACACCTGAACGAAAGAGTCTCAATTAAAGTGCCCACTTTTATCAACTGATCTCACTCTTTGTCGACCGGCACCCGGTGGAAACCGGAAAAGAGAGAGCAAATAGGCGAATTCATCCAGGCCGGCCGGGCAGTGCTCCTTTCCGCACGTACCACGGTTACCGGATTTGGTTCCCTGGCACCCGCCAACTATGGCGAACTGGCATCCATCGGCTGGGTCACGAACTTCGGCATTGTTGCGACGGCTTTCTTTGCCTTGGTGGTATTGCCGGCATTTTATCGATTATACGGGGAGTCATCGTCAAATACTACGCCCCCGTTGTCATGGCTTGAAAATATCGTTATACCCTCCCATTAAGTAGTGCAACAATCGGGAGCATCTCGCGTGCACCAGCCACAACGGATTCGAGAGGCTTGGAGGGCAAAATGACCGGAATATGTGTCCTGGATTCCAGCCGTTCTTTCATGCCATCAAGAAGAGCGCCTCCACCACTCAGGAATATTCCGTTTTCAATTATTTCGCAGCCGATACCGGGTGACAGATCCTGCAATAAACGGTGTGCGACATCCAGCATGACTCTGGTGATCGGTTCAATCTGCTCTTGAATTTCCTTCACCGGCATTGATACCAATTCTGATGACCCTCTTCGTTCTGATCTGCCCCAAAAAGTAACACAGCCATCCGCTAAGGCCATACGGGAAACACCAGTTTTCCGTACGATCCGTTCCGCCTCATTTTCGCAAATGCAGATTTTGTACTCAGACGACAGCGCTTTTATCAAAAGACGCCGCAGGTCGAAGCACCCGACTCGCACAGCTTTTTTATTAATGATCTTGCCCGACCTGATGACTGCACAATCCGTAACTCCTTCTCCAATGTCGATAATCATTCCGGCATACGGAGAGGCTACGTCCATTCCGGCACCTATAGCCGCGGCAAGAGGTTCCGGAACGATAAAAACCGTCGCGGCTCCTGCCTTGAAAATGCACTCTCGTAATGCGTCAAGTTCCGCGGTTGAGGCATCAGAAGGAAAACACGCAACCACATTGGGACGTACTATGCCGAATTTCCGGACTTTACAGAGGAGTGGCTGCAGTAATTCCACCACGGAGTTATCATCTGTGACGATTCCCGATCGCAATACTGACCGGCCTCTGACGATTGACGGCACAACGAAGAGGTTCCTCGTCCCTGAGGCAATGCGGGTCATGGCAGTACCAAGGTCTATCGCAATATCCGGTTTCCAAAATGAACTATGCAGATAATTTCCCATCGGTTATATCTCTCCCACGAATTACAAGTGATAATCGCCGGCTTTTTCGGGCTGATAAAGAATTTTCTGCACCTTCAGCCGTCTCTCTCCTGTTGGTGTTTTAACCTTGAGCACATGGCCGACCCGGCACCCGATCATCGCTGTTCCGAGGGGGGAGAGCACAGACACTCGGTTCTGCTCTATGTTCGCATCCCTGGGATAGGTGACAACGTACTCTTTCACTATGTTTTGTTCCAAATCATTGAGAAGTACTCTGGTATTCATGGTAATGACATTTGAAGGGATTTCAGTCGATTCCACGATTTCAGCTTTCATGAGCTCTTTTGTCAATCCTTCAAGATGCTTGAAATCTCTTTTGGCATTCCTGGCAGCTAGTGCCAGTACATCTTCCAGCCGATTCATATCATTTTCCGTAATGTAGATTTTTTTTGCGTCGATATCCTTTTTCATCAGTTTCTCCCTATGCGAATAGTTGGCTATAAGTTTTTTGATCTATGATTAAACTTGCGCAATTATTTGAATGAAGACGCACGAATGCGTGTTCTCTTGCATGTAAACAGCAGAGATGTCACTCAGAAAGCTGACTTGTTTGATAGAAACGATGAACATTGTCAGGCTTCGGGCATATAAACATGCTCTTCAACCTGCGTTCCACAACCAAACGGTCGAACTTAGGAGTGGTATGGGGAAACTAAGGAAAGAGACACGGGTGGTGCCCTGACAGGAACTGCCGAATGGAATGGTGAGAAAACACGGTGGAGTTTGACACGATCAATTGAAGATGTGCGGGTAGACGGTCCGACAAAAAGGGCGCCCCTCAGTAAGACAAGAGTTATGGTCGATTTCTTCAGTTGACATTGAGAATGAGCCCCCTTAGCCTTGAGAGTGCATGTTTGGGCTTTTGCTTCAGGTGCCAGACGTGAGTAAGATACAAATGTGGCCTGGGCTGAAAAGACAACCAAAACCGTGAAAATCGCTAATTTAAGATATGCTTTGTGAGCTAAAAATGTACGGAGCGTTTTCATTTTTCAACCATAGCGTAATTACCGGGAAGTTTCAAGCTGTCACCTCCCGTCACGTCGCTGAATTGCAACTCAAAGTGGAAACTGATAGCGTCCGGACGTTACGATATACCCTGAAATGGGCAGCTAAATTCTGAAGAAAGCTCAAAGGGTCTCAATATTTACAGTTTCTGTCAAATCTTGAAATCTACCCCTTCCTTTATTTCCTTCTCTACGTTCCAACTTTTCACCAGTTGTCAGGAATAACGTGCATCGCATAAACAATTCATCAGCTGTCCCTCCAAAAAAAGCAGGGCGGCCTTGCGGCCGCCCCGTTTGCATATCTTGACGTGCGGAAAATACCGGATTACTGAAGCAGCTTGACCCGGTAAATCGCTGCCTTGCCTAATCCCTGATTGTATCCCATGAAGTAGATATATCCGCTGGCCTGGTCGAGGGCAGGGTAGTGAAAGGTTGCACCCCCATAATTCAGACCAGCATCGGCGGCTGGGAACGGCAGGTGTTCGTTTGGAGCAGAGAACGCACTGCCGTCGAAACCGCAGCGGACCAGTCCGCCGTCAGTGAGCACGAGGGCCTTGTTTGCGGAAATTGGGGTGGCCATGATATAACTTCCGTCGAAAGGCCAGTTGATAACGGAAAGATCCGCGGTAGTTGCCTCCAACGTTGCGACAAACGGGAACCTGTTCACCGAGTCGGTCGGCGTCCACATGCCTAACAGTTTTCCGCCCCAGGACGAGGTCCAGACGACTTCCCTGGAGATGCTAAAGTAGTCGACGTATTTGATCGGAGCAACGGGTGCGTCGGCAGCGGTGGCCAGGTCGGTATGGTATAGCTCGGCATGAGAACCATCATGCCACACCAAGAGCAATTTGCCGTTATCGTAGACGCTGGGGTAACTTTGGTAGTTTCCTTCAAGTTGGGTCAAACGTTCGGGAGCCGACCAGGTTACGCCGTTGTCGGTACTGATGATCCGGAACATGACCGAAGGCACGACTGCAACGGCCTTGAAGGCATACCCCGCAAAGTACAGGTGGATGGTGTTGGCGTCAAAACGTATCGGTACCGGATAGCCGATATAGTTGTCGATTCCGGCAACATCGCTGGAATCAATGATCAATTCCAACTGGCTCCAGGTTGGCGAGGCGGAAATGGTGACGCTTTCCGGTGCGCTGTCGACCGTGCCATCGTTGACTATCAGCTGAACGACATAGTCGCCATCGAGATCGGCGGTGAAGGTCGGCGCCGCCGCCGTGGTGTCCGAGAGTACGGCCCCGCTGCCGGCCGGTGGCAACGTTCTGGTCCGGTCCGGCATTGGCAACTGGTGCGCTGGCGGAAGTAGATGGATCAATTGGGCACGCTTGTGCTGTGTGATGATTCGGTTACACTTTTGACATGACAAGGGGGCGGTTTCAACTTGATATCAGTACGCCAACGTGGCAAAACCTTGCCCCATTGCCTTTATCGTAACAGGATGCGGCAGAGACGAGCCGCCGCCCTTCCAGGTACCGCATCCTGAAACAAAAGGAGGTGCGCAAATGCCGCTGATCGAGGTTAAAGTCATCGAGGGTGTGTTTACGCCGGAACAAAAGAAGGAAATAGTGGAAAAACTGACTGACGCCATGGTTTCTATCGAAGGGGAGAATATGCGTCATGTGACAATGTGCATCGTGGAAGAAGTGAAAAGTGGCGACTGGGGCATTGGCGGGAAACCCTTGTCGACCGAAGATGTGAAAGCCCTGGCATCCGGAAAGGCAAAAAGTTGATGAAGGCTGAGGGGCATGGGCTAAAGATCAGACCTGCCAGGTAATGAAACCTAACTGGCAGGTCTATGTAATTAACAGGAGCTTAAATGGAAAGTAGTGCAACACTTACCCGCTGCGCCTGGGTCGGCGACGACCCTCTCTATCGGGCGTACCACGACAACGAATGGGGTGTCCCGGTGCACGACGACAAACTCCTGTTCGAATTTCTGACCCTGGAAGGGGCTCAGGCAGGGCTTACCTGGCTCACCATCCTGCGCAAGCGCTCCGGTTATCGCGACGCCTTTGCCGGCTTCGACCCCGAGGCTGTGGCCCGTTTCGATGCGGTAAAAGTGGCGGTATTGCTGGCAAACCCCGGCATTGTCCGCAACCGTTTGAAGGTGGAGTCGACGATAACCAATGCCCGCGCCTTCCTGGCGGTGCAGCAGGAGTTCGGCTCGTTTGACGCCTACCAGTGGCGCTTCGTGGACGGCACGCCGATTCGTAATGCCTGGAAAACCATCGGTGAGGTTCCGGCCAGCACATCGGTCTCCGATGCCATGAGCCGTGACCTTAAAAAGCGCGGCTTCCGTTTCGTCGGCAGCACCATCTGTTACGCCCATATGCAGGCGGTCGGCATGGTGAATGATCACACGGTGGATTGTTTTCGCTGGCGGGAAATAGCAGAAATGGTTTGAAGAAAAAGCGGGAAGTGTTCTATTTGTCAATTGGGTCCGGGCTCAGTAGTCGATTCCCGGCTGGGGCTCAATCCCTTCGCGGTAGGCGTGCTTGATCTCGTGTATTTCGCTGACCGTGTCGGCACGTTCGATTACCTCGGGGTGGGCGTCGCGGCCGGTGAGAATGAGGTGCAGGAGCGGCGGCTTGTTGCGCAGGATATCCAGGACCTGTCCAAGGTCCACCAGCTTCAGTTTCAGGGCGTTGTTGATCTCGTCGAGGATGATAAGGTCATGGCAGCCGGCGGCGATTTTCTCGTGGACCAGGTCAACGGCGTCTTGGGCGTTGGCCCGGTGTTCCTCCCACGGGTATGGGTTGCCCTGGATGCCGCAGAAGCCCTTGCCGGTGGCATGCAGTTCGATGGCACAGTCGATTTTCTTTATGCCGTCCCATTCCCCGGCATAGAGGTCGCCCTTCATGAACTGGATAATGCATACCCGGAGACCGTGGCCGCAGGCGCGTAGCGCCATTCCCAGTGCGGACGTGGTCTTTCCCTTGCCGTTGCCGGTGATGACCACAATCAGTCCCCTGCGCTCCTTCGGTTCGAAGTGGTCGATTTTGTCGGGCAGCGTGCCTCGCTTGCTCATATTTTTAATCCTTAAATTCCCACCTTCAGCTGTTGACGACTGATGGTAGCTTTCCGGCAGTTTTGCCAAGACCAACTTCTACAGCCGCCGTCGATGGGAAAGTGGTTTTTGTTGCACTAATTTTTGCATGTAAACTCTTGTTGTCAACAGAAATCCAGGACAGCTCTTCATTACTTTCATGAGAGGAATAATGAAGGTGTGAGGTTTCCACCGGTGACAAAAAGCAGTAGGATCAAGGGCGGGTTTTAAACCCTCCCTAGTTTGAAGGCCTATCGCTGAGAGGCCGATCTCTTTAAAAGTGCGAGTGACCCTGGTTGAACATGGGTCGGAACAGGTCCCGGGCAATTTCTTGCAGTTCCGGCGAACAGCGTGCCGGGGCGATGACCATACCCCGGGCCATGGCTTTCCACGATGGCGGCAGGTCCTGGAATCTCCTGGCCATGCCGCCGTTGAGATCGGGCGCGGCATAGTAGACTTCTTTTACGCCGGCGTTGATGATGCGGCCGAGGCACATGGGGCAGGGTTCAACCGAGGTGTAGAGAACCAGCCCCTCCATGTTGCGCGGGTTGCGGTAGGTCGGGTCTTTCGGATCCCGTGATCTGGTTTTTCGCACCCGTTCCTCGTAGCGGTTCAGCAGGTCCATCTCCGCGTGGAGGTCGCTGCGAAAGTAGGGCTCGTATTGACTATTATGGCCCCGTTCCACGATTTCTCCGGTCGCTTTTCTGACCAGGCAGGCACCGATGCCGCCATTCCTCTCCCGCCCTCCCTGTAAACCTTCCCGTACCGTCACCAGAACAAAGACATCGTCAATATACTGCGGATCGGGTTGATAACTGTTGATCCGTTTTTCGAGGAGATTCAGATCGAAGACCGCTGCTGCCGGATTATGGTTTCGCGCAGGGTGGTGTTCGCACCCGGCAAGGGCTGCGAGGAGCATCAGGGGCAGAAGAGTCCCGGAAAGCCGGGGGCATGACCAGATCATTGTTTGCCTCCCAGACAGTTACCCAGGTAGATCATACCGGCCTGTTTTTCGTTATTTGCTTCCACAACCCTGCGGAGCTCTCCGAGAGTGGTTCTGACGAGGCGCGCTTCCTTCGCGGAGCCTGCCTTATACGCTATGGCAACCGGAGACTCCGGCGGATAGTACTTTTTCAGCAGCGGCTCGAGAATACCTATGTCTGAGAGACCCATGAAAATGGCCAGGGTGTCACCGCTTTCCGCGATCGCTTTCAGTAAACCTTCATTCGCCGCAAGGCTGTAGGGCGCGCTGATGATTGCCGAGCCCTTGTTGCAGAGCAGATTGTTCTGTGTCCCCTTGTCAAAGGAGCTGATACCCGAGAATACTTTCTGGTTTGCAAACAGGGCATTGGCGGCATTATACGCGCTGATCCCGGTTACCACCTCGAAACGGCCTGCCACTTCCGGCTCGATCCAGTGCTGCCAGCCACCATAGACAGTCGGATCGCCGTGATCGAGCAGGGCGATGCTCTTGCCGGCGGCCAGGGCGTCGCGGATCTTTTTCATGTCGGCGGCGCGCTGCGCTTCCAGTTTCTTTTTTAATTCCGCCGGGGAAAGCTCGGGATGTTTTTTGCGGAACCGCGGCTCGAAATTATCCATCGGATCGAAGAGGAGCGGTTTCCCTGCCAGGTAGCGGGCAAACTTATCCATGGTTTCCTTCGAGGCGATAAAGGCATCAGCCTTGCCTATGGCGGAAATCGCTTCCAGGGTTATCAGGTTCGGGTCTGCGCAGCCGATACTGATGACATAGACCTTCGGCTCTTCCTTCAGGGAAAGTATTTCGATCGTGTCGATGGTTTTGAGCATCCGGTCGGCGGCCAGGTCATCCGGGGGCACAAGGGTGAAGTTCTTTTCCCCGGGAGAAGCCCCCTTTAATTCGGCAATGATGAGTCGTTCTCCGAGTGGGTCCAGGAATACTTCCCCGAAGGAAAAAGCGGAGCGGTAGCCGTCTTTCGAGGTGAGCAGCAGAATCTTGTCAAGTTCCTGAAGGCCGTCGACTTTGTGCAGAATATCGCGAAAAGGGGCCCCGCTGTAGTGCCTGACCCCGTGGAAGCCCCGGCCGTCGCCAAATTCCTTGTATGTCACTGAGGTTGTGGAAAAGCCTGACAGGGAAGAAAACTTTACCTTTTTCCCTGCGACATCCGTGATGGTGAAGCTGTCCTTAGTGGTGGCTGCGAGTTTCTTTATCGTATCGTCTGCTTTGATGTCAACCACCTCGATACTGACGATGCCTTCCAGGCAGCGATCCGAGTAGAAATCATTGGAAAGGACCAGTTTCGGATATGTTATCGTTCGCTTGAGTTCGTCGAGGACCGGCTGGTAAAGACTTGCCGGATGGCACTTTATGCAGCTGTCTTCGTGGTGGGGAATCACCGGGGTGGCGGCATAGGCGATTACCACATTCGACGGATTTTTGTAGAACACCTCTCCCCAAGAGAGAACGGTTCTCTTCCCCTCCCGGTTCCGAACCACGAGCGCCAGGTCCGTGGACTTCCCGAAGCCAGGGCCGTCCTTTGCTACTGTAGCCAGTTCCAATAGCTCCCGCAGCGGCACGCCCCGGTACATGAAAACGCCCTGGAACTGTTTGTCACGGGTCAGGTCGTTGAGCCGAACCGTCACGCTGTCGAAACGTGCCAGGTCTTCATTTCCAAGGTTGAGCGGCTGCCGGACCGCGCCGCCGATGGTCAGTGCCGGAGAAGAGGCGGGAGCTGCAATCAGTGTGATAAGTAGTACGGTGAACGCAATTCCGGGACGGCATTTCATAGGGAGAATCTCCTTTTCACGAAAGACAGGTGCTACAGTCTGAAATAGTAAAAAATGTAACTATTTTATTCCGGGTTTGAGGAACTAGAATCGGGAGCGGCAGTGAAATCTTTCAGTGAGGGAAAACAGGCCTTGCGGTTCACCCCTTCACCCACCTGCAGCACCTTAACCTCGATGCCGTAGGCCTTCCCCAGGTTTTCCGCGGTGATGACCTCATCCGGCTGCCCTTTGCGGATCATGCGGCCGTCGTCGAGGATCGCCGCTTCCGTGGCAGCGACGAAGGCGTGATCGG
Source organism: Deltaproteobacteria bacterium (assembly GCA_021810985.1). GTDB lineage: Bacteria > Desulfobacterota > Desulfuromonadia > Geobacterales > Geobacteraceae > RPRC01. The sequence goes on along the minus strand of JAJZQA010000004.1, from coordinate 10,370 downwards.
GGAAATGGGAGGCCATGACGATACCGAGACCCTTTTCGGCCAGGGAGCGGATCACCCGGAGGATCCGCACCTGATTGCCCATGTCGAGGTGGGAGGTGGGCTCGTCCAGGACCAGGACCCTCGGTTCCTGGGCCAGAGCCCGCGCAATGAGGGTGAGCTGCCACTCTCCGCCGCTGAGCATGGTGCAAGGGCGCTCGGCAAGGTGAAGAATGCCGACCGTTTCCATGGCCGTGCGGGCAATCTCCCGGTCCCGCCGGGTTGGCGAGGAGAACACGTTGAGATGAGGCGCCCGGCCCATTACCACGATGTCATGAACGAGGAAGGGAAAGGCAGACACCTGGTTCTGCGGGACATAGGCAACCCCCTTGGCCACTTCGGCCGGTCGCAGGTGGGAGATATCCTTGTCGCCGAGCAGGATGGTGCCGTGCCAGCCCTGAAGGACATTGGACACGCACTTGAGGAGCGTGGATTTCCCGGTGCCGTTGGGGCCCAGCAGACAGAAGACGTCGCTCGGATTGACCGAAAAGGAGACCTCACGAAAGATGGGGCGGGCCGGGGCGCCGGGATAACTGAAGGCCAGGTTCTGTACCGATAGAAGTGCACGCATGTTTACCACCCCGACCGGTTTTTACGCAGCAGGTAGGCGAAAATGGGCGCACCCACCAGGGCGGTGAGGATGCCGATCGGGATCTCCATTTCCATGGCCGTCCTGGCGATGGTATCCACGGCAACCAGGTATGAGGCACCCACCAGGACCGTGACCGGGAGTAGGGTCTTGTTGTCCGGTCCGGCGAGAAGCCTGCCGATGTGCGGGATCACCAGACCGATCCAGCCGATGATGCCGCCGATCGAGACGGCCGCGGCGGAGATCAGGGTGGCACAGAGGATCACGGTGGCCCTGATTCGCCCGGTATCGACACCGAGGGCCCGGGCATCTTCTTCGCCCATGGCCAGCAGGTTGATCCGCCAGCGAATGAGGAGCAGTACGCTGATGCCGAGGACGATGATCGGCCCGACCACGGCCATATCCCGGTTTGAGGCGTTGTTGAGGGAGCCGAGCAGCCAGAAGACGATGGAGGGCATTTCGTTCACCGGGTCGGCGATGTACTTGATCAGCGAAGTGGCGGCGGAGAAGAGCGAACCGACGATGATTCCCGAGAGTACCAGCATCAATACCGGAGTGGTCCGGTAGACCCGGCTCAGTGAATAGGTCATGAACACCGCGAGCAGGCCGCCGCCGAAGGAACAGACCTGAATGGCGAGGATGTTGCCGAAAAAGAGGATCGCCACGGCCGCGCCGAGCCCGGCGCCGGAAGAGACGCCGAGAATGTGCGGCGAGACCAGCGGGTTGCGGAACAACCCCTGGAAGGCCGCCCCGGAGATGGACAGTCCGGCGCCCACCAGCATGCCGGCCAGGAGCCGAGGCACGCGAACATCGAAAAGGATTGATTCGAGGGTCGGGGACCAGGTCTGCTTGATCGGCAGGACCACGGACGCGAAAATTTTGAAAATCGTTTCGGGTGGGATGTATATTTGCCCGAGCATCAGGGAGCAGGTGGCGACGGCCACCAGGAGAAACGACAGGATCAGAATCAACGTGCCCGGGGTGGTGGTGAAGCCGCTTTTATTTTCCGCGAAAGGCATGGGCAGTGCTTACCTTTTTCCTTCCGCGGCAGCGAAGGTGATCCCGTATTTGCCGTTCAGAATCATCTGTGCCTGGGCGTCGCTCAGGTTGAAGGACATGATTTCTCCGTAAAACTTCTTTACTTCCTTGACCATGTCAACATCCGCGAAAAGCTCCGGATAGGCTGTTTTTGCCAACCAGAGCGGATAGAGCACCGCCGCTTCGGCAGTGGGCCGATCCCAGATGAAGACGCCGACCGGCTGCTTGAATACCTGGCGGTTCCGGATCGCGGTAACGGTTTTCCAGCCTGGATCGCGGTAGACCTCTTCGGCGGTTCCCGAATCGATCACCAGGATGTCCGGATTCCAGCCGAGGACCTTTTCCATGGACATCTCCGAGAGTCCGGAGTGAAGACCTTCCTTTACCCCTGCCGTGCTGACGCCGGAGGTGGCATCGCTGCAGCCCGCGGTGGTGATGCGTTCATGCATGAAGGTGTCTCCGCCCAGGGTTACCAGGTGTTTGGGCCCGTAGCCGTTAAAGACCTTTTTCCGCTTCTCGACGGGGATCGAAGCGGTCCGTGATTTGACGAAGGAGAGGGTTTTGTCCAGGTAGGCGATATATTTTTCCCCGCGGGCCTCTTTGCCGAAGACCGAAGCATAGAAGCGGATCTCATTTTTAAGCAGGTTGCTGTCATGATTCATCGTGCTGACCGTATAGGCGACCGGGATGCCGGTTTTTTTTCGCACGATGGAACCGTCGAGTTTGCCGGCGATCACCAGTTGTGGCCGGGAGATGAGCAGTGCTTCGACATTGATGTGTCCGCTGGTGCTTCTCGGGCCGGGAAGTTCTTTGATGGACGGGTCAAAGGCCAGCACGAGTTCGGAGTTCTTCAGGGTATTGGTGACGGCGCAGATCTGATCGCGTGCCCCGAGGATATAGGCGATCTGTCCCGTTGGGCCGCCAAACAGGGCGACTCGGGTGAGCGGATCGGGAACCTGGACCTTTTTCCCGGTCATATCGGTAATCCAGCGTGTATTCCCGGACGTTGCGGTTTTTTCGTTCCGCAGCATGGTGATGCCGAAGGCAATAATCGCAACAAGGGCGAAAAAAATGAGAATTTTCCTGATGTGTCTGTTTGTCTCCATAGCTGACTCCTTCTATTTCCTGAACCGTGTTACCGGTTCGATGCCCGCAAGCTTGTTGTAGAATTTAACCCCTTGGGCGATACTCCGGAAAAGCTGTTCCTGGTCCACCACCCTGACGCCCGCGATGACCGAGGCGCCGAAGTCGAACAGCACGTCACTCATGGGGGTGCTGGGGCCGAGAACGATGGCGATGCCGGTGCGGGACAGTTCGAGGAGGCGCTCGAGGGTTTTGTTGATCAGGGTTGTCCCGGTGATGATGACCAGGTCGGATTCCGGGATGACCTCTTCAGCGGCGAATGCCGGCAGTTCACCGGCTTGCGGATTGATTTCGAGCAAATAGGAGCGTGCCGCCGCCTCGGCGAGGCGCTCGTAGAAAGGGAACCTGCCGATGCAGGTTACCGTCTTGCCCGGAGCGCAGCTCATAATATAGTCAAAAACGTTGACGTTTTCTCCCCGTGGATCAATCAGCGAGGAAAGGGCCGCCAGCCCGAGTCCGGCTTCCACAGGCTCCCAGCTTTTCAGACCCGCCGCAATCTCAAGGATCTCTTTTCCCTCAATCGCACCGGCGTTGGAGAGCTCGAAGCCTTCCCGGCCGCGAAGAACATGGGCCATGCCGGTGTGCCGGCTCCGCACCGCGAACCAGTGGAGGCCGATCAGTACTCTGGTTGCTTCCGCATCGACTCCGGAAACGCTTTCCAACAGGGCGTTTACGAGCTTCATGGGCACTCCTCGAACACTTCATTATAGGCGCCGCGAAGACAGGAGATACAGCACTGCAGCACCTCGTGCACATCAGTCACACGCATGGTTATTTTCTCCTTTGGTGGTGGCATAAAAATAATCAAGACAAAACGAGCGCGGCTGGTCGAAATTAATTAATACTTGACATGAACAAATGCGCTATGTCAAGAAGTAAATAGCGGATCATGTTGTTATCGTTATAGAGTTCTTTGTGGATTGAAAAGCCGCTCTGGATGGGGGCTGAATGGGTTCGCCAGTCCAGGTTTAGATGCCGTTTCGTCCTTCCTCGGGACTTTTATCAACAGTCTGGCAAGGCATGGAGTGATAGAAATGAGTGAGCTGGTTTCGGTTGCCGGACTCAGTTTCGGGTATCGAAATAAACCGGTACTACGCGACATCACATTCAAAGTGGAGCGGGGCTCTCTCTGCGGTTTGCTGGGTCCGAACGCCTCGGGAAAAACCACGCTGCTCAAGTGCCTGAACGGTATCCTGACCCCGCAGGAAGGAGATGTCAGTGTCGCCGGGCGAATGGTTGCAGGACTGCCGCGGCAGGAGATCGCCCGTCTGATGGCGGTGGTGCCCCAGCAGATGAATCTGGTCTTTTCCTTTACCGCCCTGCAGATGGTTGTCATGGGGAGAGCGGCCCGCTTGGGTACGTTGAAGCTTCCGTCCGGGAAAGACCGTGAAGCAGCACGTGATGCGCTGGAAGATCTTGGTGTCGGAACCCTCGCCGATCGCCCATTTAATGAGTTGAGCGGAGGAGAGCGGCAGTTGGTGCTGTTGGCGCGGGCCCTTTTCCAGGACACTTCGATCCTGCTCCTTGATGAACCGACTTCTCATCTCGATTTCAGGAACCAGTACCGGATCATGGACGTGGTGAGTGACATAACTGAAAAGAAGGGTCTGGCAACCATCGTTACTCTCCATGATCCCAATCTTGCCGGCCGCTATTGTTCGCATCTTGTCATGCTCAAGGATGGGAGGCTGCATCGGGAAGGATCCCGGCAGAAAGTGTTTGAACGACAGACCCTTGAGGAGGTCTATGGTATGCAAGTCATTGTCGAGCGGACTGCCCATGGCCCTGCGGTCGTGATGCCCGCGCCCCGGACGGTTGCTCCATGAAAAATCATCGGATCACGTTTATTGTCATAATCATACTCCTTTTCGCCAGTATCGGAGTTGCACTGGTCCTGGGTCGTTTTCACATCGGTTTCGGTGCGATCTGGGACATCATCGTCACGACCTGTTGCGGAAATGAAGCAGAACCGAAGCTTGCCACGTCCTCGCTGGTTCTCTGGTCTGTGCGCTTTCCCCGGGTGCTTGCCGCGATTATGGTGGGGGCTGCCCTTTCCGTTGCCGGCGCCGTGTTTCAGAGTCTTTTTCGCAATCCGCTCGTCTCACCGGCTATTCTCGGGGTTACTTCCGGAGCGAGCTTCGGAGCAACGCTGGCATTTTTCTTCGCCGCCAATTCCGCCCTGGCAGTGGAAGGTTCGGCCTTTCTGTTCGGCCTGCTTGCCGTGACCCTGGCATATCAGATAGGCCGGAGAAGTGGCAATTCCGTGACCAGCCTGGTTCTTTCCGGCGTCATCGTTTCCGCTCTTTTTACGGCCGGTGTTTCCTTTCTCAAGTACAAGGCGGACCCCTATCAGCAGCTGCCGGCAATGGTCTTTTGGACCATGGGGAGCTTCAACAGCGTTATCTGGGTGGATGCCGTCAGGGCTCTGCTGATTATTGTCCCCGGACTGGCGGCTATCTATCTGTTCCGGTGGTGGCTGAATCCCATTGCCTTGGGGGATGAAGATGCCATGACCCTCGGGATTGATGTCCCCAAGGCGAGGATTTTCTATATCCTGATCGGGACACTCATCGTGGCCGCTTCCGTGTCCTTGTGCGGAAACATCGGTTGGGTAGGTCTGGTGGTGCCCCATATGGCGAGAATCATCGTCGGCTCGGACCACGACGCGCTCATACCCTTTACCGCTCTGCTTGGCGGACTGTTCATGCTGGTCATGGACACCCTTGCCCGCACCATTTCCGGCGGGGAGATCCCGGTCGGCATTTTAACCGCGCTTCTTGGCGCGCCGTTCTTCGCCTACCTCCTGGTGACGCAGGAGAAGAGGGGCGAGTGGCAAAATTAAGAGGATTCTATGAGCCATATTTCCTGGAACTCCAAAGGGTATGAGAAGTTTGACGAGCAACGGGCCGGGGAGTATGCGGCCATTGCCAATGAGGTCTTTGCCCCTATTTACCCGGTGATTGCCGGCCAGATCCTGAAGCGCTGCGGTGTGAATAGCGGGCTCTGCATAGATGTGGGCTGCGGCCCGGCGAATCTATCCCTTGCCCTGGCAAGGCTGACCTCTCTCAACTTCTGTGCCATGGATTTTTCGCCCCATATTCTGGGTTTTGCGCAGGCAAACATCGACCGGGAAGGGCTTGCGGAACGCGTTACCACCATTGTCGGGGATGTCCACCGAATGCCTTTTTCGGATGGGTTTGCTTCGCTGATCATCAGTCGCGGTTCCATGCGTTTCTGGCGCAACCGGCCCGCCGCCTTCCGGGAGATGCGGCGGGTACTTGAGCCGGGCGGCAAGGGGTACGTGGGGGGAGGCCTTGGCTCCTCTCTTCTGGCGGAAGAAATAAACCGGGAGATGATCAGACGGGGCGCGGACTGGCAGAATAAACCGAAGCCGCAGCCGCGGAAAAACGATACGGCCGAATGGCAGGAAATCATGGCAAAGTCCGGGTTTTCGAAGTACGAGGTCATTCGAGACGATTCGGGTTCCTGGGTATATTTCGAGAAAGAGAGGTAACGGGATGATAGTGGAAAGCAGCGCTCGAGGTTGTGCTGTCCGAATTCCCGCACCTGCCATGTGGGGAATCAATCCCCCTCAGCGATCTCGGGGAAGGCGAGCCTTTGCTTTAGCTGTCGCGCTGGTATTTGCTTCTCTTGCTTGCCTCGGCACTGTCGATGCTGCGGAGCGGTCCATGAAGAATGTCACTGACCGGAACGGAAGGACGGTACGGGTGCCGGTGGAGCCGAAGAGGATTGCCTGTTTCTTCGGTCCCTCGTACGAAAAAGTGTTCCTCCTCGGCGCGGCGGACCGGGTCGCGGCCATGTCCATCAAGCAGCCTCCCTGGGCGAGCAAACTCAATCCGGGCCTGGAAAAGATCGCGGTGATGCCTTCCTATAGCAACCCCGACGTGGAGCAGATCCTCAATCTGGGAATAGACCTGGTCTTTTACTGGCAGTGGCCCCAGCAGACCCGGAAAATGGCTACCGCGGGGATCCCCGTTGTCTGTCCCTATGACGGAAGGGGAAGCCCGAAGTCGCGGGAAGAGTTCATGGGGCGTTACAAGGAGGAAATACGCTTTTACGGAGAAGTACTGGGTGACCGGGCGAAGAGAATCGCCGAGTCCTACTGTGCATATTATGACAAATCGCTAAGACGGGTACTTTCCGTTACCGCGAAAATACCTGAAAGCCGATGGCCGACCGTCTACTATGTTACCGGAAGGAATATTTTTGCCACCCAGGGTGGATATTCGCTGGCCTACTGGCTGGTGGAGATGGCGGGGGGCAGGCTGGTTTCGCGAGAGTTGGGGCCGGGATTCGCGGATGCCTCCATGGAACAGATTATCGCCTGGAACCCCGAGGTTATCCTTCTCGGCGGTGTCATCCCCACTGCCGGTGTAACGTCGGATCCCCGCTGGAAACCGGTGCGTGCGGTAAAGGAAAAGAGGGTCTACCCCTGTCCGGAAGGGGTGTTTCTCTGGGGACACGGGAGCAGCGAGTTGCCGCTGTTCGTCATGTGGCTGGCAAAGACCCTTCATCCGGACAGGTTCCGCGACCTGAATCTGGAGCGGGAAACCAAGAATTACTATCAACGGTTTTACCACTACCGGCTGACCGACGAAGATGTGAGGCGGATTCTACATCGGATTCCGCCGGCCGGCTGGAAGCAGGGTGCCGGGATTGGTGGCAACCCGTAACAGCCAGCAAGGAGACCTGCCAGTTTTTCAAAACCTGACAGGTCTGCGTACCTGTAAAGAGGCTCTATGTGCATACTGAAAAGAAAATGTCTTCGCTTCCTTTGCCTACTCGTGTTCATTGTTTCCTTTCTTACTCTATTCGGCTGCCAAGCCGACAGGAAAGAAGGCAAAGAGGAAACGGTCACCGTAGTCGATCAACTGGGGAGAACAGTAACCGTTTCAAAGAACATCAAGCGGATTGCCGCGCTCCATCACTTCGGCGGCAAGGTAGTCTTTGCCCTCGGCGCCCAAAACCTGCTGGTGGACCAGGCACTTTATCACCGGGAAAACCAGGCAATGGCGAAGGTGAACCCATCCTTTGCCGCCAAACCGAAGCTGATCCAGGGGCATGACCTTAATTACGAAGAACTGGTGGCCCTCAGGCCGGACATCGCCATCGCCTATACCTCGTTCGACCCTTCGGACCTGGAACAACTAGAGGATGCGGGCATCAAGGTCATCGCCATCAGGGGCGAAACCCTGGAAGAGAGTTTCGCCGGTGTGCGGCTGGTGGCAAAAGCGCTCGGTCGCGAGCAGCGTGGCGAGGAATACATTGCCGACTGCCGGAAGCTGTACGATCTGGTCGCGGAGAGAACGAAGGTAATTCCTCCTGAAAATCGCCTGAAAGTGATGTTTGCCGGGCCGAAGAACATTTATTCCGCCGCGACCGGCCAGATGCTCCAGAATACCCTTTTGGAAACGGCTGGCGGCAGAAATGTGGCCTCTTCGCTGAGCGGTTTCTGGGCATCCGTTTCTCCTGAACAGATCGCTGCCTGGAATCCGGACGTCATCCTCCTCGGTTCTAGTCTGGATTCCTACGGCGCCGAGGCTTTGTTCGGCAATCCGCAGTTCAAGACAGTCAGTGCCGTGAAGAGCCGGAGGGTCCATGTTTTTCCCTCGAACATCGGTTGGTGGGATTATCCTGCCCCCCACTGCATCCTCGGCCTGGTCTGGACAGCGAAAATGCTCTACCCGGAGCGGTTCCGCGATCTGGATATGGTAAAGGTCGCCGATGAGTTTTATCGCAAATATCTTGGCTACTCGTTTACCGCCATGGGGGGGAGGTTGTGATCCGAACGTAGGGCCACTTCATGAATTGCCCCTACTGGCGCCTTCACACCATTATTATGAAAAAAACCTCCATCGTTCTCTGTTTCTGCGCCTTTGGAATTGCCCTGTTGTGGGCATTGGCCACAGGTCGCTACCCGATCGGGTTTGCCGATCTGTGGCCCCTTGCCATTTCCAGTCTGGGCTTTGGCGGACAGGTTCCTCCCGAGATGCAGGCCGTGTTCTGGAATATTCGGGTACCGCGAATCCTGCTGAGCATTGCCGTGGGCAGTGGTCTTTCCATTGCCGGAGTGGTTTTTCAGGCGTTGTTCCGCAATCCCCTGGCCGCCCCCGATATCCTGGGAGTGACCGCCGGTTCCAGTTTCGGCGCGGCTCTGGCCATCATGTTTTTTACCACGTTCGTCCTCGGGGTGCAGGGATTCGCCTTTCTCTTCGGTGTGTTTGCCGTTTCCATCGCTTACTTCCTCGCCAACCGGAGTTGGGACCGTTCCACCTCGGTTCTGGTTATCTCGGGAATCGTGGTTTCGGCCGTTTTCCAGGCAGGGGTGTCGATCCTGATGTACCTTGCCGATCCCTATGATCAGCTTGCCAAGATCGTCTTCTGGATCATGGGCAGCTTCCATGTCGCTTCGTGGGCGAAGGTGCAGGCGACCCTTCCCGTGGTGGTGGCTGGTTCCGCTCTGCTCACCCTTTTCGGCTGGCGTCTCAACATCATGACCCACAACGAGGAGGAGGCCCTTTCCCTCGGTGTCGATGTGTTTCGCTGGCGGTTGTTTTATCTCGGGACGAGCACCCTGATCGTTGCCTCGTCGGTGGCCGCGGTCGGCAATATCAGCTGGGTGGGCCTGATCGTGCCGCACATTGCCCGCTACCTGGTGGGCACGGAGCACCGCCGGCTCATACCGACCGCGGCTTTTATCGGCGGCGGTTTTCTCCTGGTGATGGATACCGTTGCCAGAACGGTCTCGGCGTCCGAGATTCCCATCAGCATTATTACCTCGATCCTGGGAGCGCCTTTTCTCGGCTACCTGGTAATTCACCGAAGAAAGAACGAGTCACTTGATGTCAGTTCGGGTTGAGGGATTGACGGCGGGATATGTATGCATGCCGGTACTCCATGGTGTTTCCCTGGAGATCGGGTCCGGCAGAATCTGTGCCCTGCTCGGCCGCAACGGTTCCGGCAAGACCACTCTCATGCGCTGCATCAACGGGATTCTCAAGCCCGCGAAGGGCAGCATCTCCGTTTCCGGAAGGGAAATCCGGCAGATGAAAAGGGCTGAGATTGCCCGCCTGATCAGCCTGGTCCCCCAGGGAAACTATTCACCGTTTCAATTTTCCTGCCTCGAGATAGTGCTCATGGGAGGGGCGTCGCGGATCAAGCCCTGGAGCGGACCCTGTGCGAATGAGAAGCGGAGAGCGAAGGATATCTGCTGCGAGGTTGGCGTGGCCGATCTCGTGGACAGGCCGTTTAACTGCCTTTCGGGCGGACAGAAACAGCTGGTCATGCTCGCCCGGGCCCTGCACCAGGACTCTCCGGTCATGCTGCTGGATGAACCGAATGCCCATCTGGATTTTCCGAACCAGCACCGGATGATGGGACTGATGCGACGCTTTGTCAAGGAGCGGGGCGTGACCGCCCTCATCACCCTCCACGACCCGAATCTGGCCCTCCACTACTCCGATGATGTGGTCATGCTGAAGGACGGGATAGTGGTGGCTGCGGGACCGACGGAAGTACTGCTGGATGATGTTCATCTGCAGGA